>JAEURB010000300.1 GCA_016788435.1 Anaerolineae bacterium
AGATGAAGCGCGTGCGGTCGTTAATGTAAGGCTCGAAGTCGGCCGGGTTCGTACCCTGCACGAAATGGGCCGTGATGCTGAGGCGGCGCAGGCTTTGCGAGAAGAGCGTGTAGGTGCCGCCGTAGAGCGCGCTGGTAGTGATGAATTCGTCGCCGGCGTTGGCGAGCGTGAGCGCGGTCAGCGTTTCGGCGAACTGGCCCGAAGCGGTCGCCAGCGCACCGATGCCGCCTTCCAGCGCCGCGATACGCTGCTCGAACACATCATTGGTCGGGTTCATGATGCGCGTGTAAATGTTGCCCGCCTCGGTCAGCGCGAACAGCGCCGCGGCATGGTCGGTATCGCGGAACTGATATGCCGTCGTCTGATAGAGGGGAACTGCGCGCGACCCGGTGCTGGGGTCGGGCGCGTAGCCAGCGTGAAGCGCCTGCGTCTCGAAGCCGTAGGCGTGCGGGGCGTTGCCGTTGGAATGTCCGTTGCTGCCGCTCATGAGATAGTCCGTCCTTTCAGGATGTCTGGAGCCGGTGGTCAATCAGGCGAAAATCAGGGCTCATCACCCAGGTGAATCGGGGCGCCGATCAGATTGCCCCACTCCGTCCACGAGCCGTCGTAGTTGCGCACATTCTCGTAGCCGAGGATGTACTTGAGGGCAAACCAGGTGTGTGACGAGCGCTCGCCGATTCGGCAGTACGCGACCGTGTCTTTCGTCTCTCCCGTCACGCCCTTCGTGCGGTACAGCTTTGCCAGTTCATCGGCGCTCTTGAACGTGCCGTCTTCGGCGACGGCCTGCGCCCACGGAATGTTGCGCGCGCCAGGAATGTGGCCGGGGCGCTGTGCGGTTTCGGTCATGCCGGGCGGCGCGATAATCTCGCCGGTGTACTCGGCCACCGAGCGCACATCCACCAGCGTGAATTCGGGATCGTTCAGGCGGGCGCGCACGAAATCGCGGTCGGCGCGCAGCTCGGCGCGCACAGCACTCACGTGGTAGCTGGATGCCGGATAGACCGGGACTTCGTTGGTCAGCGGGCGTTCTTCGGCCAGCCACTTCTTGCGGCCGCCGTCCAGCAGGCTCACCTGCTCGTGACCGTACAGTTTGAACAGCCAGAAGGCGTAGGCCGCGAACCAGTTATTGTTGTCACCATACAACACGACGTGTGTATCAGCGGCGATCCCCGCCCGGCTCACAAGTGCCTCGAACTCCTTGCGGCTGATGATGTCACGCGCGACCGTGTCCTGAAGCTGCGTTTGCCAGTCGAAGGCAATCGCACCGGGGATGTGACCGCTGGCGTACTGGGTGGTATCCACATCCACTTCTACCAGCCGAACGTTGGCATCATGGCCGTGTTCGGCGACCCACTGAGTGCTTACGAGAACATCCGGCATTGCGACTTCTCCCTGTGCTATGGCTCGATTAGGACTAGTGTGCTGCGGAAGCATTCGGCGGCTCGTCAGCGCGCCGGTCACTATTTGTGGGCTGAACGACAAGCGGAAGCTCGACGAAGGCTGTGCGGTCGGGCTGAAGCAGCCAGGCGCGCTGCTCCTGCGCCTGCGGACCGGGCATCACCGCTGTGATCAGGTAGACGAAATTGGGGAGCGCGTGGTCGCGGTCATACACCGACGGGACAGCGGGCGAATCGGGGTGCGAATGGTAGTAGCCCACCAGCGACAGCCCGCGCGCCTCGGCTTCATCCTCCAGCCGCGCCCAATCGAGCGGCGACATGGCGTAGCGGTGCCACTGCTCATCGGCCGCGAACTGGTTGGCCACCGGCAACGCCTCGATCAGCGTGGCCTGCTCAGCCGCCGTTTCACCCAGCAGGAAACCCCCACCCTCGTTCGGGTAAGCGGACTCCAGATAGGAGAAGATCGTTTGCTGAAGCGCGCCGCTGATGTTGACTTTCATACTGCCCTTCTCGCCTGCATTCGGAAAACAAAGAAGCCACCCTGGGCGGGTGGCTTCTTACATCTTACGATCCTGCGCGCTGCTAGCAGTGATGTACGATCAGCCGACGGCCCGGGGTACGGTCGTTGTTCGCCATACAACACATCATCATGCCGGCCGCAGGGGCGGCGGGCGCGATGGCTAAGGTGGGCAACGCGGCTTGATTACGCATGGAGCAAACTCTAGCACGAACCGGAACGCGGTGTCAAGTGACCTGGCGAAAAATCGCACAAAGTCGCGGCGAACCAATCTGCCTGGCCTCAAACGGACTGTCTGGCGCGTTCGGCAGCGACGAGTTCGCGAACGGCAGGCGCGACCTCGGCGGCGAACAACTCAATCGTGCCCGCGTCTTCCGCACCCAGAATGAACGCGCTGATACCATATTCGAGCGTGACCGCGGCAAGTTGTTCTGCCCACTGCTTCGGCATGCCGTCAAGGAAACCAGCGCCCGCGCGTGAGAATCGGCCTGAGATATTGAGCATACGCCGCACGGCGGATGGTTCGCGGCCCACCGACAGCGCCCCCTCGTCAATGTGCTGGTTCATCTCCCTCAGATCAGCGATGCCACCCTTCAGATAGGCCTGCGACGGCAGCCAGCCATCGCCCAGCCGTCCGGTGAGACCCAGCAGGCGTGGCTTGTACGCGCCGACCCAGATGCCAATCGGGTGGGCAGGCGCGGGGCCGCGTTTCGCTCCAACTACCTGATAGTATTCTCCACTGACGCGCACGCCGCCGCGAATGTCGGCCGCCCACAGGTCACGAATGATCGTGATCGCTTCTTCGAGCGCCTCGATAGATTGTCCCGGTGTGAGGCGGCGGCCGCCCATCGCCTCGATGGCGTCCCAGAAGGCGCCGGTACCGATGCCCAGTTCCACACGGCCGCCGCTCAACAGGTCGAGGCTGGCGGCGCTGCGCGCGATGATGGAGGGCATACGGAGGGGCAGATTGATCACGTTCGGCGCCAGACGCACGTTCGTAGTTCGCGCTGCCGCGTAAGAGAGCAGCGTCCATGTGTCGTAGAAGCGCGGCTGGTAGGGGTGATCCTGAAATGTCACCAGATCCAGCCCGGCGCGGTCAGAGACCACCGCCAGTTCAACGGCTTGCATGGCGGGCTGGGCCGTTGGCGTGATAAACGTGCCAAACAGCAGGTCGTGTCCGTAGTCAGTCATGGGAAAAGCCTCCTCACGCATTTCGCGTGCTGGTTTCGAAGCTGGTTTCACCGGTGCGCTGCGTTGGGCCGGTAATGTTGAAGTTGTCACGGAACACATTGTCCGGGTCGTAACGCCGCTTCAGGGCGCGCAGCCGTTCCAGCGTGGCGGGCGGAAACGCATCGTGCAGCCGTTCGAGGCGCTGATCGGTCTCGAAGCTGAGATACAGGCCCTCGAAATGCGGATACAACTCCTCCCACAGCGCGTTGAAGCGCTCGCGGTTCACCCCGAACGCAGTCACCGAGAAATTCGCCGAACGATGGGCGTAAGCGGTCGCATCAGGCGCCACGTCCGCCACCGCGCCGCCAACCGAGCGAATCTGGAAGAAGTAGACCGCGCCGGTGCGGAGCATCCGCTCGGCGGCGGCGGCGAATTCGGGCGTGATGTGCCGGATCAGGCCAGAGCGCGCGGTTGGCTCGCCCCGCCCATCGTGATCATCGCCTTGCGCGTTCGCCATGATGTACGAATAGGGCACAATCACCACGTTCTGATCAACCAGTGGGGCGGTGTTGGCGAGAGGCTGAAGCCGGTTGATGATGGTTTCGGGGTCATTCGAATCCACCATCGCCATGACCTGCGCAACTATCGGCTGTCCCCGGCGCGGGCCGCCCATCATCATAAAACTGGTGAGATCGCGCGGAGATGCTTCGACGACTGCGCCCCAGTCCTCCAGAAAACCCGCGATGTCGCTGGCGTCAAATACAAGTTGCGCCCAGCCGATGTCGCTAACCTCATCCACTTCGAACTCGAAGGCAGTTACGATGCCGAAGTTCGCGCCCGCGCCGCGCACCGCCCAGAACAGGTCTGCGTTCTCTTGCTCGTTGGCCCGCACAACCGCGCCATCGGCCAGCACTATCTCGACGGCGCGCAAGTGGTCAATCGTCAGGCCGTGCTGGCGTGCAAGCCAGCCGATTCCGCCCGCGGTCGCCAGCCCGCCCACGCCCACACCGCCGTAATCGCCGGAACTGAGCGCCCAGCCGTACGGCTCCAGGGCGGCGGCGACCTCCATCCAGCGCGCGCCGGCCTCGATGCGGACCAGCCGCGCCGCCTGGTCGAGCATGTCAATGGCATTCATACGGGAGAGATCAATCACAATGCCGCCGTCGTTAGTCGAGCGGCCGCTGATTCCGTGGCCGCCGCTGCGCACCGCCAGCGGCAAGTGACTGTGCGCGCGGGCGAAAGCAAGCGCCTCGACGACTTCGCGTGTACTGCTGGCCCTGAAGACAATAGCCGGCGAACCCCCGCGCATGTAGGTGGACTTCACCCGCACAAACTCCACGTCTCCGGGTTCGACTGCGATTTCAGCCAGTGACGAGGCAAGCGCGTCGTAATCGAGGCCAGCCCGCCGTTTGGCGCGAACGCGGGTGCTGCGAACCTCACCCGTATCCCACCCCGAACCCAGTTCACGGTTGACAGCCTCGCGCAAGGCGGGCATGACCTCGCCCGTAAACTGCTCCATCGTGGGCTCATCATCAGTCATGAGGATCAGCGTGGAAACGCCGTCCTCGACGATCAGGGGCAGCAGCCCTTCGACCCAGCGGGCGGGCGGCCCATCCAGTAAGCCATCACCTCCGGGCGAGAACGTCCCGCTGATGTTGAGCATCCGCCGTACTTCGCGCGGGTCGCGCCCCGCTTCCAGCGCCGCCTCGTCAATGATGCGCTTGGCGGATTTCAGATCACCGTCCTTCAGGAAGCTGTGTGTAACCACCCAGCCGTCCGCCTTCTGACCCGTCAATTGCAGCATGCGTGGCTTGTAGGCGCCGAGCCAGATCGGAATGTCGCGGGCAGGAACCGGGCCTTGCTGCGCGCCGTTGATCAGATAGTGGCGGCCGGCGTAGCGCAGCGGGTGGGCGCTGGCCACATCGAGCATTCCGCGAATGATATCTATGGCCTCGCTGAGCGCGTCAACCGACTCCCCCGGCGTGAGCTTGCGCCCACCCATTGCCCTGATTGCCTCCCAGTAGTAGCCAGCGCCAAGGGCCAGGTCAAGCCGCCCGTTCGAGAGACGGTCCAGGCTTGCCGCCGAGCGCGCCAGCATCGCCGGAGCGCGCAGCGGCACGTTGAGCACATTGGCCGCAAGGTGGATGCGCTCAGTCTTCCCTGCGACCCATGACAGCAGTGTCCAGGTATCAAGCAGGGCCGGCTGATAGGGATGGTCCTGAAACGTCACGAGGTCAAAGCCCAGCGCCTCGCTGCGCTGTGCCAGGGCTACCACCTCATCCGGCGCGCGGCTGGACGGGGTGATGAATGTCCCGAATTTCAGGCGATGTCCATAGTTCATTGTCACGGTTGCTTTCGCTGATCAGATGGCCGTTCAGGCACATTGGTTGACGCATCAACCATTTCACCTTATACTGAGGGTATGGACGCGTCATTTCTTACCGATCCCCAGCGCAGCGCCTGGGCCAGTTATCAGCGCATGCGCGTGCGGCTGGCTGGCCAGATCAACCGTGAGTTGGCGCTGCTTACCGGCCTGTCGGAGGCCGATTATGAGATTCTGGCGGTGCTGGCGGAGTCGCCGGATGAGACGATGCGGGCGCTGGCGCTGCGCTGCGGCCTCGAATGGGAGAAGAGCCGGCTGTCGCACCAGATCAGGCGGATGGAGGCGCGCGGCCTCGTACGGCGCGAGGAATGCCGCGAGGACAACCGGGCAACGATCATCCGCATCACCGAATCCGGACGCAAACTCGCTGCCGGCGCGCGCCTGGCCTATGAACAGGCCATCCAGCGCCACGTGATCGGCGTGCTCACGCCCGGAGAGTTGGAGATGCTCCACCACATCGCGGAGCGAATCTCGACCACGCTGGAGCCGTCTCACACCCCGTAGCGCGCGAATACGCCTTCGCTCAGCCCAACCAGTTCGCGAAAAAATCGGTGATGGCGTTGTAGCAGCGCACGCGGTTGGCGAACTTCAGCACGTCGTGGCCTTCGTCTTCGAACACGAGAAAGTCCACATCGCGCCCGGCGGCGCGCAGGCGGGCCACCACGTCCGCCGATTCGCTGGCGACGACACGCGGATCGTTGCGGCCCTGAATGACCAGCAGCGGACAGGCGATCTGCTCGATGTAGCTGCTGGGCGAGCGCTCCAGCAGAAAGTCGCGATCTGTAATCGGGTCGCCGAGGGCGACGGCGAAATAGGGTTTCCACGTTTCGGGAATACGGTCAGAAAAGCTGAGCAGGTCGTACGGGCCGAACATATCCACCGCTGCGCTCCACAGTTCGGGGTGGCGGGCGGCCAGCGTCAGCGTCATATAGCCACCGTAGGAACGCCCAACGACACCGGAACGGGTCGTATCAAGACGCTTGTCCTGAGGCAGCACAACCGTCATCGCATGGACATGATCCAGCCGATCCTGCCCGCCCCAGTCGTGGTCCACGAATTTGGTGTAGCGCAGGCCATAGCCGGTGCTGCCGCGCGCGTTAGGCACGAAGACCGCGAAGCCGTTGAGCGTCAGGAATTGGATCAGCGGCATCGAGAACCAGGCGAAATCGGGGCGTTCCTGCGACTGCGGCCCGCCGTGCACATAATAGACCAGCGGGCGCGGCCCGCTGAAGCCGAGCGCCGCTGCCGGCAGATACAGCCGCGCTGAGATACGCAACCCATCGTGCGAGATGAACGAGGCGTCCTCCCCCGCCGATAGCCACGCCGGGTCAATGCCCAATACTCGCTCATCGGTATGGCGGCGGGCAATGCCAGCGTCTACGGTGTAAATCTGCGTCGGCGAGGTGGCAGTGCTGAACGACAGCGCATAGCGGCGGGCGGGCTTCTCGTAGTGGTGTCCCTCCAGCTTGCCGTTCACCAACTCGCCGTTGCCACAGATAACCGTATCGAGGCGCAGCGTATGCGCTGCCTCATCGAAATCGCCTTCATACAGCCACGACACGCCGTCAATGTTGTAGCTAACGCGGAAGCGGCTACCGATGCAGTGCTCCACACCCTCCAGTTCGCCCTCCCCAGTGTGCCGCACACCGGAAACGGTCACCGGGAAAATGTGGCCCGGCTCATCCAGTGGCACATAGCCGGCGCTGT
Source organism: Anaerolineae bacterium (assembly GCA_016788435.1). Classification (GTDB taxonomy): domain Bacteria; phylum Chloroflexota; class Anaerolineae; order Aggregatilineales; family Phototrophicaceae; genus Flexifilum. The sequence continues at coordinate 7,175 of JAEURB010000300.1, forward strand.
AGTGATCGTCAAACAGCGCAGTGGTCACCAGCAGGCCGCGGTCGCCCACGAAGGCGGCGCTGTTGAACGAAGTCAGTGGCACTGTTTCGCCGTCGACGCGCTCATGCAGCGGCTTGCCATACCAACAGCGCAGGCCCGCCCCGCGCCGCCAAACATACAGCACCGTGTCACCTACGGTGTAGCCTTCGATCAACGCCACCGTTTGCTGATCTTCCGTGGCATCGGCCGGAAAATATCCCCAGGTGCTGGCCGCCAGTTCGATGACCTCATTATTCGCCAGATTGACTTGAATCGCCCGCTGCATCGGCTCGGTTTGCGACTCAAGCAGGAAGAAAGCGGTCAACGCATCTTCGTCAATGTGCGTGCAGTGCGCGCGGCTGCCGCTGAAGACCTCCGGCAAATATGGTTCCGGAAATCCACCGTCAAGCGGCACCAGGTATGGACGATAGACCTCGTCGCCATCGCTGTCGCACATCAGCAGAATCTGCCCCGACACCGGAAAGGCGCAGAAGGCCGCGCCACCAATCAGGTCGGGGTTGGGCAAGGCGATATCCGGCGGAATGAGCGGCTGAGGCACACTGCCGCCAGCGCGCATCCGGTACAGGCTCAGCCTGCCCGACAGATTGCTGATGAAGTACACATCCTCACCGGCGGACTGTGGCTGCAGGAACTGCCGCGCCGCCAGGAACGACTCGATTCTGGGCATGGTTTGAACTCTCCGGGAATTGGCGCTGCCAAGGTGTAATATACGCCAATCTTCCGGCGTCCGCTCATTGAATGCGACTGCTCCAACTGGTAAACTAGCCGTGAACCTTTCGGTGGCGTCATGCAATTTGCAATCACCCATCCCCATCTCTCGAATACACCGGGCGAAAATACGGGCCAACCCGGTGCGTTGTGCTGCCCGTTCACTAATCAGTCTTCAGGGAGACTTTCATCATGACTGAACCACAGGTCGTTATCCATAAGGGCCTCGACGGGGTGATCGTTGACGAAACGAAACTCAGCCTCGTCAACGGCACCGAAGGCCGCTTGATTTACAGCGGATACAAGATCGAGGACCTCGCGGCTCACGCACTGTACGAAGAAGTCGTATTCCTGCTGTGGCACGGCCGCCTACCCGACCGTCAGGAACTCGAAGCCCTGCGCGCGCAGATCGCGGCTAACGCCGAGATCCCCAAGGAAGTCCTCAAGATGCTCAAGTCGCTGCCCAGCGACTCGAACCCGATGTCGGTGCTGCGAACCGCCGTCTCGATGCTGGCGCAGTACGATATTGACAGCGAGGTGATGACGCCTGAGGCCAACGAACGTAAGGCTATCCGTCTGAATGGTCAGGTCGCCAGCCTGGTCGCCGCCTGGCCGCGCATCCGCAAGGGCCTCGAGCCGGTTTCACCGCGCCTCGACTATACGGTCGCCCAGAACTACGTCTACCAGCTCACCGGGGAAGCGCCTCCGTCGAAAGAAGCCGTGGACGCCATCAACACGTTCATGGTGCTGCTCACCGAGCACGGCATGAACGTCAGCACGTTCACGACGCGCGTGATTGCCAGTTCACTGTCGGACATGCACAGCTCGATCACCGGCGCGATCGGCTCACTCAAAGGCCCACTGCACGGCGGCGCCAACACCGAGGCCATGAACATGTTCCTCGAAATCGGCAGCCCGGACAACGTCGAGACGTGGTTCAATGACAATATCAAGACCGGCAAGCGCCGCATCATGGGCATCGGCCACCGCGTCTACAAGGCGCTCGACCCGCGCGCGGCGGTGCTGCGCGAACGCGCCGAGGCACTGGCCCGCGCTTCGGGCAACTCGCAGTGGTTCGAAGTGGCCGACAAGCTGGCTGCGCTCGCCCGCGCCGATCAATACTTCATCGAGCGCAACCTGTACCCGAATGTGGACTACTACAGTGCCATCGTGCTGTACACGCTCGATATTCCGGTGGATATGTTCACGCCGCTGTTCGCCATGAGCCGCATCGCTGGCTGGACGGCCCACTTCCGCGAACAGGCGGCCGCCAATCGCCTCGTGCGCCCAGATGTGCTGTACATTGGTCCCGAAGAGCGCTCCTGGACGCCCATCGAAGAGCGCTAGGTTCAAATCACTTCAGACAGACGAACGCCCCGGCGTACAGGCCGGGGCGTGTTGTTTGCCTTACCGCTGCTCAGGCGGGTACAGCCTGCAGATGAATGGTGAAGGTCGTGCCCGTTCCGGCTTGGCTTTCGACTTCGATGCGGCCCCCATGCGCCTCGACTGCCCGCTGGGCGATGGCCAGCCCCAATCCAGTTCCTGGAATGATCCCCACGTTGCTGGCCCGAAAGAAAGAACCGAACAGGCGTGGCATCTCAGCCTCAGGAATGCCAATGCCCTGATCGCGCACCAGCAGGTTAATCTGGTCGTCCGTTTGGCGCACCTGAAACTCGACGGCCGCTCCTTCCGGCGAATACTTGACAGCGTTGGTGAGCAGGTTGATCAGCGCACGCTGGAGAAGGGCGCGATCAATCGCCAGCAGCGGAGCAACGCCCTCGGCCAGATAGATAATCTCGTGATGATTGCGGTCCAGCCAGCGCACTTCCTCGGCAATCGAGTGACAGAGTTCTGCCAGATCGGTCGGTGACGGCTGAAACTCCATTCCCACCGTGTCGGCCTTGCTGATAGCCAGAATATCGTCAAGCATGGCCGACAGATGGCTCACCTGCCGGGCAATCGTCCCCAATGCCTCGGCGCGGCGCTGCTGCGACAGGCGTTCACCGTAGTTGACGAGCAAATCGGTAGAGGTCTGGATGGTCGCCAGCGGGGTACGGAACTCGTGCGACACCATGATGCCGAAACGCGACTTGAGATCCACCAGCCGCCGC
>JAEURB010000310.1 GCA_016788435.1 Anaerolineae bacterium
CACGGAGGTCACATATCATGCAGCACCATTACGAGCAGTGGAACCGGAACCCACCGCCGACCGATCCAAGTCGCCGTGCTTTTATCCCGGCACTGAGCACTGGCCTGCTGATTGCGCTGGTGCTGGCCGCTCTGTCCTTCAGCGTTTTCCAGACTGCCGAACACCAGGGCCGCCGCGCGGAAACCGATCTGCGCCCGACCGGGGCGCTGCTGAATGTGGTGGCTGATCCAGCCCAAGAAACCGCCGTGCTGCGCCATGAGGATGCGGTGCGGGGCGCGGCCTGGAACGCGGACGAGAGTCGCATCCTCTCTTGGTCGGATGATGCCACCGTCCGGGTATGGGATGCGGTCAGCGGCGAAGAACGCCTCACCCTCTGGCACGACAGCTTCGTGCAGGGCGCGGCCTGGAACGACGACGAAACCCGTATCCTGTCCTGGTCATGGGACGATACCGTGCGCGTATGGGACGCGGCCAGCGGCGCGGAAATCCTCACCCTACCGCACGGCGGCACGGTCTGGGGCGCGGTCTGGAATGCCGATGAGAGCCGCATCCTCTCCTGGTCGGATGATGCCACGGCTCGCGTGTGGGATGCCGCCAGCGGACAAGAACGCTTCGTGCTGCGCCATGACAGCATCGTGTACGGCGCAGCCTGGAATGCTGCTGCGAGCCTTATCCTCTCCTGGTCGGATGACGGCGCGGCGCGGGTGTGGGATGCGGCCAGCGGGCAGGAACGCTTCGCGCTGCGCCATGAGAGCTATATTTACGGCGCGGCCTGGAACGCCGATGAGAGCCGCATCCTCTCCTGGTCACGGGATGGCAGTGCCCGTGTGTGGGACGCGGCCAGTGGCGCGACACTCCTCACGCTGCAGCATGAGATCAGCGCCAACGGCGCGGCCTGGAATGCCGACGAGAGCCTTATCCTCTGCTGGTCAGGGGACGGCACGGCCCGCGGCTGGGACGCAGCCAGCGGAAAGTGAATCCTCTCCCTGCAGCACGAAGAGTCCGTGTTCGGCGCGGCCTGGAACGCCGACGAGAGCCGCATCCTGTCCTGGGGAGGGGATAACACGACCCGTGTCTGGGACGCGGCCAGCGGGGCGGAACTCCTCGCGCTGCGCCATGACAGCATGGTGTACGGCGCAGCCTGGAACGCGGATGAGAGCCGCATCCTCTCCTGGTCATACGACGGTACAGCGCGGGTGTGGGACGCGGCCAGCGGGCAGGAACTCTCCACGCTGCGGCACAAACGCACCGTAGCCGGCGCGGCCTGGAATGCCGACGCGACCCGCATCTTATCCTGGTCGTTGGATGGCACTGCCCGCGTGTGGGACGTGACCGGCGGGCCGGGCGCAGCCTAGAGTATTGATGGAAGCCGCAACTTTTCCTGGTCAGGGCGGCGATGGAAAAACGCACGACGGGGTGAATAAACCCCGCTCCATAAGGAGCCTCCAACGTGAACCGCAGAGCCTCCCAGGATACCCAACTTCTTCAGGACATCGCTGAGGCGCTTTCAATTCACTCATACCTCGAAGAAGAAGCGGAGCGGCTCCGCCGCCACGGCATCCAGACCTACTCGGCTTTGTATGCGGCGCTGCGCGATGAACACGCCGGTCCCGATCTGCGTAAAGCGGCCTGTTGGGTGCTGATCGCTTTACGTAAACACGTAGATCGGCGCCGAGCCGTGCCCCCTTTGCTCGCCGCGCTCAAATCCGGCCCACAGCCGCTGCGCCTCGACGCCATCCACGCCCTCGGCATTCTGGGTTCCCGCCGCGCCGTTCAACCCTTGCTGGCGCTCGTCACGGATCGGCAGGCCGATGAAGAACTTCGCGCCACCGCCCTGAATTGTTGTTATCTTTTGCACGAGGAAGATGTGCTGCCCCATCTCAGGCCGATCATCTTCGACGAGCGGGAGGCGCTGCGGGTGCGGGCGGAGGCGCTGGAGTGGTTCTTCCCGCTGCCCATCGCCGATTACATCGACCTGCTGTCGAATCCCGCCAGCGACCTCCGTTTCTGGGCCGCTTTCAGGTTAGCCGACAAGTGGAGCAACATTGCGGAAGCCTTCGATGCCCTCGACCGAATCGCCGCTTTCGACCACAACCTGCCGCAGCTCTGGTTCTGGCACGTGGATCGGGAAGCTCTCATGGCGCTCGAACAGATCCGGCTCCTGCCCTATCGAAAGTTCGATGACGATGGCTGCCCTTTCAGCCACAGTACCGCGCTCATCAGCCCGCGCCTGGAATACTATGATTTTACCGTTTGGCTTCGGCTTCAAAAGCAGCAGGGACTCCCGATCCAGGAGCCACCGCTGCCCGATTCCGCGCGGGTGTCGCCGGAGTGGCTGCGGCGCGAACTCGAACGCCGCTGGGAGGGGATCTCTTTCGAGCCACCCCGCCCCGCGCCGAACACCTATCTGCTCGAATGGGTCATCGCGCTTGACGGCGCGACCCTGCTGGGCGGACTGCACCGCGATGGCTACGGGCTTGTCCTGAGCAGCCATGGGCCGGACGAGGCTATGTACGCTTTCGCCCTCTGGTATCGCAGCATCTCGGAGGTCGATCCGCTGTATTACTACAACTGGGCTGATCCGGGGATCATCCTTGAACGAGGAATGACGGTCGAGGCGGTGCAGGCAGCCGTAGAAGGTCGATATGGGCGTTGACGCCGCCTGTTTCAGGCGGATGGGTAGCGGCCTCGCTGTTCCGCGTCATCCGCCGAACGTCGCGCCAGGGTGGAACCGGAGCGATCCGTCGCCCGTCAGCACCCGTGGGGACAGCGGCCAGGTCGCCAGCGTGAACAGCGCCCGCAGCGGCAGCATCACCAGCCGGGCGCGGTGGGGCAGGGTGATGCCCGCCTCGGCATAGTAGCGGTCGATCACGGCGGTCTTCTGCTCCGGCTGGACGCGGAAGGCCGCCAGCGGCGCATCCACCGACACCAGATCGGCATAAGTCGCTAGCCGCCCCCACAGTTCAAAATCCATCGCGTAACGCCGCGAAACCTCGATGTGCCCCCCGGCCTTGTCCCACAGGCTGCGCCGCCAGAACGTCCCTTCCTGGCGGATGAAACCCAACCCCCGCCCGTGATACCAACCGCGCCGAATCAGCGAACGGAAGCGCCCCATCCGCAGCGGCGAGCGCCGCAGGTGGTCGTCCACGTCCAGGTTGGCGGGCTGCCCGGTCAGCCAGGCGATCTCCGGCCAGCGGGCGAAGATTTCCCCAACCAGCCACAGCGCCCCCGGCAGCAGCACATCGTCGCTGTTCAGCCAGGTCATGATATCGCCCTCGGCGCGGGCGAATCCCTGGTTGATGGCGTCCGATTGGCCGCCGTCCGGCTGGCTGACCCAGCCGTCGAGGTGACGCTCGTAGCGCCGGATGATCTCGACGCTGCCGTCGGTCGAGCCGCCGTCCAGGATGAGGTACTGGAGCGCGGGATACTCCTGGTCGATCACAGAGCGGATCGTGCGCTCCAGATAAGGCGCTTGATTGTACGACGGCGTGACCAGCGTGATGCGGGGGAGGGGGGTCATGACGCCGCCCGCCGCC
>JAEURB010000317.1 GCA_016788435.1 Anaerolineae bacterium
TACCGACGGCACGCTGATGCCGAACCTCCTCGGCTACGTGGGCTTTCCGGATGAGTCAGTGCTCGAGCAGGTGGCGGATGCGGGCTTTACGCGGGATTCGATGCTCGGCCGCGCCGGGATTGAGCTGAACTGGGATGACACGCTGCGCGGCACGCCATCTGCTAGCCTGGTCATCGAATCGCCGACCGGCCAGGTGTTGCGCCAACTGGGCGGGATGCCGGCCCAGCCGGGCCGCAGTCTGTGGCTGACGATTGACTCTGAGTTTCAAGCGCAGGTGCAGCGTATCATCGCCGATGCCTTTACGCAGGCCAAAGACTCGTGGGCGCGTAACTCGCCCGGCGCGTCCATTGTCGTCCTCGACGTCAATAACGGCGACGTGCTGGCGATGGTGAGTTACCCCACCTTCGACAACAACGCCTACAACAGCTTTCCGGTGATGGGGCGCGACGCCGCCCAGGCCGAGATCGCCGCTAACCAGGCCAATCCGCGCCATCCTGAACTCAACCGGCCGGCGCAGGGCGTGTTCACGCTCGGCTCGGTGATGAAGACGATCACCGCCGCCGCCGCCGCGGACAGCGGGGTGTATGCGCTCGATCAGCGCTATACCTGCGTCGGCTCGTGGAACCGCGACATCCCGCGCACCGACTGGAACAGCGGGCATGGCACGCTCACGCTGGCCGGTTCGCTTACCCAAAGCTGCAACCCGTACTACTACGAGGCGGGCTATCAGTTGTATATGGCCGACCCGGACATTCTTCCCGACTATGCGCGGCGTTTCGGCTTCGGGCAGCGCACCGGCATTCCCGACGTCGCCGAGGAGCCGGGCTTCATGCCCGACCCGGATTGGTTCCTGCGCTCGTTTGGCACCGAAATGCCGTTCTCGGAAGAAGTCAATATGGCGATTGGGCAGGGCTACGTGCAGGTGACGCCCCTGCAAGTCGCCCGCTGGATTGCGGCGATTGCCAACGGCGGCACGCTGTACACGCCGCACATCGTCCGTTCCGTCGGCCTGATCGGTGAAACGCCCGAGGCGGCCTACGAGGTGGAAGCGACGCCCACCGGCCTGCGTCCCGAAGTGATCGACGTACTGCACAGCGGCATGTGCGCCGTGACCAGCACCCCAGCCGGCACGGCCGAGTTCGTCTTCCGCAATTCACCGCTGCAATCCATCGGCGTGTGCGGCAAAACAGGCACGGCGCAAACCGGCGGCCCGGAAACGCCATCTCACGCCTGGTTCGCGTCATATGCCCCGCGTGACAACCCCGAGATAGCGGTCATCGTCCTCGTCGAAACGGCTGGTCAAGGCTCAGAGATTGCTGCCCCGATTGCCCGCCAGGTGCTGGAAGCGTACTTCGGCTTCACCCAGTAATGCGCGGCCTTCGCTCCTGATGGGTGAAACTCAGAAAGCCGCCGGAAAATGCAGTTGCGGCTGCCGGAACGGGATGAGCGCCAGCACCACGGCGTGCTCGTAATAGGCGGCCCGGTCAATCACACCGCCCGTCATCAACCCCACCGATCCGTCTTCCTGCTTCGAATTGGAGCGGCCGAATACGGCATCATCGGCGTGGCCCAGTTCCATCCCGCCGCGCACCAACTCAGCGACTTCATCGGGCAGCATGAACATTCCCGTGCGACTGTGCCCGCTGGTTGCGTGGCCGAGCACGACCACCCAGGCGAATGTCTCCATCCCGCCCGCGCCCTCCGCGCAGCCGCCTTCAATGCCCACCCAGTAGCTGGCGTTCGGCCGCGCTTCGCGTGCGCCGGCTGCCCGCTGATAGGCGCCGCGCAGGGTTTCGTCATCGCCCATCGGCTGGTCGCTCACCCCGCTTGGGATGCTCACGCCGTCGGCGACGAACGTCTGTTCGGGCCACATGCGCTGGAAGCCGCCGAGCGCAGCGCGAATCTTCACCGGGTTGGCCGAGGCGACGATGATCGTGGTCACAGGCTGCCTTTAGCCGGCCAGTGCCAGCAGCTTGAGTACGGCGAACAAGCCGAAGCCGGCATGAGCGATGACGGCCGCGCGCGTTGAGCCAGTGATGGCCCGGGTCGCGCTGATGATCAGCCCGGCCAGCAAGGGCAGGATGAGACCGAACCACAGCGCCGGAAACGAGCCAAGGCCCGGCTGCGTTTGGCTGTAGTCGGGCGGGAAAATCAGGAAGTGGAAGGCGGCACTGAGGGCCGAGGCCAGCAGCAGGCCGGGCCACGCCCCGAAGGCCGTTCGCAGCCACGGGAAGGCATAGCCCCGGAAGACCAGTTCTTCGCTGACCGGCTGGATGATGACCAGCACGAGGACGGCCAGCACCCAGGTGATGAGCGAACCCTGCGCCTCGGCCCCGATCAGTTCCGGCGCGGTGAGGAACGCGCCGCCAGTCACAGCCAGACCGAGCAGGTCGAAAGCCAGCGCAAAACCAACCGCGATGAAGAGGACAAAGGGCAGGGGCGTGCCGGTCGGGCGCAGGCGCAGGGCTTCGCGCTGTTCCGGGCGCTGCCGGATACGCATCGTCACCAGCGCGATGATGGCGAGGCCGCCCAGCCCCCAGCCGAACAGCTTGGCCTCCGGGGTGGCGGGTAGCCAGGTGAGCGCGACGAACGAGCCAGCGATCAGCAGCAGGAAGGCCGAAACGGCCATCAGAATGACGGTGCCGCCGCCCCAGGGAGGAGCTGCTTCCAGCCGGGTGAGGCGCTTGATCAGCGGTTCGCGGGGTGTACTGCGTGCTTGCATCGGAAGGCCTTTGCGGCAAGTTGAAAGTTGAAGGTTGACTGTTGAAAGAGACGAAATTGTCGGAGATACATCGAGCGAAACGTCGGATTTGCGAGCCATTTTGAGCGAATAGCCGCCCTGCTTTCAACTTTCAACCTTCAACTTTTAACTCTCTTCCTTCAGCCATCCCATCAGAATCATGTCTTCCGCTATCCCGCCGCGCTGGCACGCACGGCGGCGCACGCCTTCGCGCACAAACCCGCACCGCTCGTACAGCCGCAGGGCGCGGTCGTTGCCGGCCAGCACTTCCAGCTCGATGCGCGTGATGATCGGTTGTTCAGTCCCCCACGCCAGCGCCCGCTGAATGAGCGCCGCGCCAACGCCCTGGTTACGCCACTCACGAGCGACGTAGACGCCGAGTTCCGCCACATGCCGGTCAGAGCGAAGCGAGCCGCCACGGCAGGTGAGGGAGCCAATCACCTGCTCGCCGCGTTCGCCGGCCAGTGCCACCAGAAACAGGCTGTTTCCAGTTAGTGGATAGTCCTCGATCCGTTCGGCCATCGCGCCCGGCGCGGGGTCGAACTCGTCCGCCGCGTACGGTGTGCCCACCGGCGGGTTTTCGCGCAGAATGGCTTTCATCAGCCGGATGTAGCCGGGAGCATCGCCGGGGACTGCCTCGCGTACGCGGAAATCGTTCATGGCTTCGCAGGCATAATCCTGGCGGTTACAGCTTGCAGCATCGGGCAGGGCCGGGTTCTGGACGGGAAACGGATTGTTGCTGGCCCGATTGTAATGGATGCCACTGACGCCGCCAATTCCGGGGGCAACCGCAAGGCATATTGGGCGAGGTTTCGTTCAGGGCCCGGTGTATCATAGCGGCGCGAGGCCGAGGAGACTGAACCAACATGCCTGATTGGAACGCACTACGCCCTGAGGTCGAGGCCGTAGCCCTGCGTGCCGGTGAAGAGACTCTGCGTTATTTCCGCAAGCCGCTGGCGCAGTGGACGAAAGCCGGTCCGTTCGACGTGGTCACCGAGGCCGATAAGGCCAGCGAAGCCGTGATCTTGCCCGCCTTGCGCGCCCTGTTGCCCGAAGCAGCCCTCCTCAGTGAGGAAAGCGGAGCCAGCGGGGACGAGGGAGGCCTGCGCTGGGTGGTGGACCCGATTGACGGCACCGCCAATTTCGCGGCCGGAATGCCCTACTACTCGATCAGCATCGCACTGGCGGATGTTGCGGGCCAGCCTGTCATCGGCGTCGTCCATAACCCGGCTTATGGCGAATTATTCAGCGCCGCGCTCGGCGGCGGGGCTGCGCTCAACGGCGAACCAATCCACGTATCGGCCACACCGGCCCTCGCTCAATCGATACTGCTCGGCGGCTTTTCGATTTATCCCGAACTGGCGAAGCCCCAGTTGCGCCAGTGGATGGCACTGATGCAGCGCACGCGCGGGTTGCGCCGCATGGGTTCGGCCGCCCTCGATCTGGCCAGCGTGGCAGCCGGCCGGGCCGATGGCTACTGGGAGTCATCCCTCAGCCCGTGGGATGTACTGGCCGGACTGCTGCTGGTGCAGGAAGCCGGAGGCCGCATCAGCGATTTCGCGGCCCGCCCGGATAAGCTCTACAGCGCAAAGGAGATGGCGGTGACCAACGGGGCGATTCACGACGAACTGCTGGCCGCGCTGGCTGCTGCCGGTGATCAAGGCGGGCTATAGTATGATGGTGACAATGCCTGCCTCTTTCATGATTCCCGAAGGAGACCAACGATGCGCGGAAGAATGAGCGTCCTGTTGGCGGCCGTGCCGCTGCTGCTGGCGCTGACGGCCTGTAATCTGGGCGAGAATGTGGCCGGTCTCGTGCCGACGACCGGCGACACGGCGGCCGATGCCTCGGCGGCGCAGCAGTTCCTGCCGAATGTGCCGGGCTACAACGCGACGGATGCCGATAGCATAGTGGACGCGCTCTCTACGCTGGCGGGCGGCGGCTCTCTGCTGACGGGTAATCTGGTGGCGGCCGGCCTGGTCACGCAGATTGACGGCATGATTCAGTGCTATCAAAACGTGGGCGCGGCGGCGGCGCGGATTTACCTGCCGCAGAATGTGGTGGATGTAGCCGGGCAGTTGACGGCGGGCACAGTCCCAAGTGTGGGCGTGGTCGCCATCATCAATCAGGATCGGCTGGTCAACAATTTTCTGGGTTGCGCGCTTGGCGGCGGCTTGCAGGCGTTCTCGGCGCAGGCGGCACAGCCGCAGCCTTGTGCGGCCTCCGGCACGTTCACCGCCAACGGGCAAACGCTGCACTATCTGTACGCCGCGACCACGCCCGACCTGTGCGCGGCCTTCGACGCCAGCCTGCCCTGACGTGCAGCCTGTGGGCCGGATAGTCTCCATTCTGCTGGCGCTGGTTGTGGCGCTGCTGCTGGCATCGTGCGGGAGCGCGGCGCCGGTCGTGCAGTCGGCCATTCCCTCGCGCATCCTTGAGCCGTGGGTTACGGTCAAGGATTTGTTCGGCCCCGGCGACCTCGCCCGTGAGTGGCGTTTTAGCGGCCAGACGGGTGATGAGGCGCAAATCACAGTCACGTCGGCCGTTGCGCTCGATGTGGCGCTGACCGACGCGAACGGCGTGGCTATGGGGCAGGGGGCACCGGTCACGGTCACGCTGCCGGCCGATGGAACCTATCGCGTCGTGGTAGCCTCCCGCGAACCGGCCAGCTACCGGATTACGCTCACGTTCGCCAACCAGCCAGCCCCTTCATCTACGCCTTCAGCCACACCAACCGCCACCCTGACCCTGCCCCCAACGGACACCGTGACGCCCACCGCGTCGCCAACGCCTTCAGCAACAGCCACGCCCACGCTCACCCCTACGCCTGTCTATGCGGCGCTCGGTGACTTGCGCGGCACGCTGCGCGATGGAGATCTGCTCACCGGCCAATTCATCTCGTCGTTCGAGCGCCACATCTATCTGTTCGAAGGCCAGGCAGGGCAGATCGCCCGCATCGCGCTGGACGGGCAGGACGCGGTGGATGCTGCTCTGACGCTTTACGCGCCCGATGGCAGCCTGATCGCGGCCGACGACGACAGCGGCGGTGAGCGCGATGCGCTGCTGGCTGGAATCCGTATCGTTGCAGACGGGACATACATTGTGCAGGCGATCAGCAGCGAAGGCAGCGGCCCCTACGCGCTTGGGCTGTCCCTGACGGGAGACATGCCGCAGCCGGTTCAGGTGACGCCGACTGCCAGCCCAACGCTGCCGGTGGGCATCGTCACGCCCGTGCCCGCCGGAAGCAGCGCGCTGGCCGATCATGTGCCGGTGCTGGGCCGTCTGGACGAGGCGGGTGATGTGGCGCGCTTCACGGTGGCGCTCGAGGCGGGTGATGTTCTCACGGCCGTCGTGCAGTCGGCCAACGGTTCTCGTTTGCTGCCGCGTGTGCAATTCATCACCCCAGCCGGCGAAGTCATGCTGCAAACCGGCCTGATTACCGAAGCGGGCGGGGCGCTGATCGCCGCGCTGGCCGTGCCCGAAGCGGGCGTCTATTCACTCTACGTCAGCGGCGATAACCAAACGTCCGGCGATTTCCAGATCGCCACCGGCCTGGGCGAGTCGCACACCGACATGTTGCGTGGTGAGGCGCGGGCAGGCGAGGCAATTGAAGGCGCGCTCGGCCAGCGCGGCCTGCGCGACGTGTGGATGCTTCCGCTGCGAGCCGGTGACACGGCCCATATCACCGTGTCGCCGCTGATCGGCGGCTTTGCGCCGTCGGTCGTGCTGTCAGCCTCGGATGGTGCGCCGCTGGCCTCGGCTTCGGCGGTGCGCGGTTCGCCCAACCCCGCCATTGACGCGACCGCGTCGGCCGATGGCTGGTACCGCCTGGAGATCACTGGCGGGCCTGCGCTGACTTACGGTCCGTACCGGCTGGAGTGGACGCGAACGCCGGTTGGTTCCGAAACGCCGGCCCTCGCAGCGGTGCCCGTGTTGACCGCCCACGACATCCTCGTGCCAGGTGAATACCGTGATTATCCGTTCCAGGGGGTGGCTGGCGAACGGATGCGCCTGCGCGTGGTCGCTGACGATGGCGCGTTCGACCCGGTCGCCGTCCTCATCGCGCCCGATGGCAGCGTTCTGGCGCAGGCTGATGACAGTCTCGATGGCAGCCTCAATCCCGCTCTCGACATCATCCTGCCGGCCAGCGGAACTTTCCTCTGGCGTGTCAACGGTTACAACGGCGCAGGCGGCGCGATGGAAGTGCGCGTCGAACGGCTGGTTGAAGCTGCCGGGGCTGGCAGCTAGAATCGCGCCTATCCAATACGACTGCTGTTTCTGCCCGGAGGTACGATGACTGACCTGCTGCAACGCGCGACGGCCACCTTTCAGTCGCGCTTTGGTACGCCGCCCGCGTTGATCGTCCGCGCGCCTGGCCGCGTCAATCTGATTGGTGAGCATACCGACTATAACGACGGCTTCGTGCTGCCGATGGCGATCGACCGCCAGGTGGTCATCGCCCTGCGCCCGCGCCACGATGGCTATGTGGCCGTCTACTCTCTCGACTTTGATGAGACGGTCGAGTTCTCGCCGGTCGAGATGGAAGACCGGCGCGAGGGTGGCCTGTGGATCGAGTATATGCAGGGCATGGCCTGGGCGCTGCAGGAGGCCGGTCACGCGTTGAAGGGCTGGGAAGGGGTCGTTGGCGGTGACGTGCCGATTGGCGCGGGCCTGTCCTCATCGGCGGCGATTGAGTTGGCGACCGCGCGCGCTTTCGCCGAAGTCTCGAACCTGCCGTGGCACCCCGCGCAAATGGCGCTGCTGGCCCAGCGGGCCGAAAACGAGTGGGTAGGCGTCAAGACCGGCATCATGGATCAGATGATTTCGGCGGCGGGCGTCGCCGGGCGCGCGCTGCTCATTGACTGCCGCAGTCTGGCATTCGAAGCGGTGCCGCTGCCACCCGAAACGTCGGTTGTGATTCTGGATACGGCCACTCGCCGCGAGTTGGTGACGAGCGCCTATAACGAGCGCCGCGAACAGTGCGAAGCGGCCGCTGCGTTCTTCGGCGTGCCCAAGCTGCGCGATGTCAGCTGGCCGCGTTTCGAGGCCGAGCAGGAAGGCCTTGACCCTGTCACCCGCCGCCGGGCGCGCCACGTCATCAGCGAAAACGCGCGCACTGAAGCGGCTGCCGAGGCCATGCGCCGGGGCGATGCAACGGAGCTTGGCCTGCTCATGGATGCCAGCCATGTCAGTATGCGTGACGATTTCGAGATCACGAACGACGCGCTCAATATGATGGTGGCGATTGCCCAGGTGCACCCCGCCAGTTACGGTGCGCGGATGACTGGTGGCGGCTTCGGCGGTTGTGCGGTGGCGCTGGTGCGTGCGGAACAGGCCGCGCAGTTCGCCAGCGATGTGGCCCGCGGCTACACCGCCGCCAATGGCCTGACGCCCGCCGTCTATGTCACCCCGGCCGCCGCCGGCGCGTCGGTGATGAAGCCCTGAAAAGAACGATGAACCCGCAGAACGAGATCTACACAAAGGACACAAAGCGGGCTGAGAAACTCGCCTTTGTGCCCTTCGTGTCCTTTGTGTTGGTTCTTTCATTGTTCCTCTCATCCAGCCTCGTGTCCGCCCAGCCCCAATGCGGTTATGCGACGGCGGTGCAGTTCCCGGTTGACCCAACCGTATTCTTCCTCGCGCAGGACTTCGGCGCGGCCAGCCCCCGCCATCAGGGCCGCCAGCATACCGGCGAGGACTGGTCGCTGCCCGACGGCACAGCCCGCGGCCAAATAGTCGTCGCGCCGGCCGCTGGCCGCGTCGCTTTCTCGTCGGCCAACGCCTGGGGCGGCGATGGCGGCGTGATCATTCTCGAACACACCTTCCCCGATGGTGCGGTTGCCTACAGTATGTTTGGCCATCTCACCGATGCCGATGGCATCACGTTTCCGCCTGCGCTCGGCTGCGTGCGTATGGGTGAACCACTGGCGACGATTGCCGATGTCCGGCCCGCCCCGCATGTTCACATCGAAATCCGCACCGGCGATAACCTGACGCCCGGCGCGGGCTACTCGTGGGAGACGCCGGAAGCGCTTGGCCTGCGCCACCCAACCAAGTTCCTGACCAATCAGGCGCTCCAGTTCAACACCGGCTATCGCTGGCGGGTAGACCTGGCGGATGAGGCCGGGCCGTTCGGCGTGCCGGTCGTCCTCGATGACCAAAGCCTGATCTACCTCGACGGCGGGCGCGTCAACCGCATCACCAACGATGGCCGTCTGCTTTGGCGCACGCCGTTGTCCAGCCCGGCCGCCGGGCTGTTTCCATCTGCCAGCAGCGCGTGGATCGCCTATGCCGATGGTCGCTGGCAGGCCATTGGCCGCGATGGGACGCTGCTGGATGTGCTCGATAGTGGTTTGCCGCTGGCCCGCACCCTGCTGGCGCTGCCCTCCCGCCTGATCGCGCAGGCCGCCGGCGGGCGCATCGCCGCTTTTTCCCCCGCTGGCGAGCTGCTCTGGATATCGGCCGAGGCGCTGCCCGAAGTCATCTCGGCGGTTGAAGAACCAGCCAGCGGGCGGCTGGCGCTGATGGCCCGCGACGTGCAGGGCATGGGCTATTTGGCGTTGCTCGACCAGACCGGCGGGCTGGTTGAAAGCGCCGCCTTGGCCGAGCCTGCGCCGCTGGCCTTCGCGCCAGGTGGCGTGTTGTGGACGTACACGCGCGGTGGCCTGTGGTGGGTGGATGAGGCGGGAGAATGGACGCTGGCCGACCCGGCTGCTGCGCCCGGCGGACGTTCTGCGGCGCTAACCTTTCCGCCCAGCGGTGAACGCGCCCAGTTCGACGGAAGTACGCTGACGGTCTACGCGCCGGACGGCAGCGCCCGCTGGCAAACCGCACCGGGGTATGTCGAGGGCCCGAACAGCCTGCAGGCGGCGGGTGACAAGCTGCTGCTGGTTTCGGCCAGTGGTGACCTGATTGCCTGGCGGTTGAGCGACGGGGCCGAATGTGGCCGAACCCGCCTGTGGGGTGGGCCGTCGGCCTGGGCGCAGCTCGGCCCGGATGGCGTGCTGCGCGCCTACATCGCTGACCAGATCGCCGGGCTGGACTGGGACGCCTTCACGCGGGACTGCGGTTAGCACCTGAGTTTCGGACAGCATTCTGCCGCCAGCAACCCTCTCGCAGCACCCATCCATTGTCCCTTACTCCCGGCGTACCGCTCCCGCATTGCGCCACTCCGATCTACTCGGTGTTCACCTTTCAACTGCCCGCCTGATCTATGCTGGATCGGTACTGGCCTGCTCTGAGATATGCCTCTGTCCGTCGTTCTGTCCGGCTGTCCGGCCGGTTTTTCTCTCATGACCTGTCCGGCTCTTTCGATTCCGTCCGGCCGGACCGATTTGTAACAGGTGCACTAACAGTCTGGCGCTTTTCTCCCCCTCTCCTCTGTTCGGCTGAGGGACTTCATGGCGCGCGTAGTTCCCCCTCTACGCAGCGCAGCGGAGTGGAGGGGGGCAGGGGGAGATTTCTTTCGAGCGTCAGCCGAGGGGCTGAGGAGTGAGGAATACTATCCGAAACTCAGGTTAAGCATTTCCCTTTGTAACCTTTGCGCTGTCTTTCAGCATTTCACCCAATCACCCCGTCAGCCCGCAGCCGCGCAATTTCGCCCCCGCTCAGGCCCAGGCGCTCGTGCAGCACGGTATCGGTATGTTGGCCGTGCAGCGGCGGCGGCGCGTAGATGGCCGCCGGCGTGGCGCTGAAACCGACCGCCGGGCCGACCAGCCGCAGCGTTTCGCCCAGCAAGTCCACCTCGTGGATCAGGCCGCGCGCCGCCACCTGCGGGTCATCCAGCACGGCCGAAACAGTGTTGATCGGGCCAGCCGGAACGCCAGCCGCCAGTAGTTCGCCCACCCATGCGCCGGCCGTTCGCTGGCCGAAGACGGGGTCGAGCAGGGCGATCAGGGCATCGCGGTGCTCTACGCGGGCCGGGTTGGTGGCGAAACGAGGGTCGGCCGCCCATTCCGGATGGTCAGCCACGCGGCACAGCGCCGCGAACTGGCGGTCGTTGCCCACCGCGACGGTGAACGCCCGGTCGCTGGCCGTGAACGGCTGATATGGCACGATGCTCGGATGGGCGTTGCCATAGCGGGCGGCTGGTTGGTGCGAAACGAGGGCGTTCGAGACGACGTTGACGAGCGCGACGATGGACGTATCGAACAGGGCGATGTCGAGGCGCTGCCCTTGCCCGCTGGCCTCGGCGTGGCGCAGTGCACCAAGCATGGAGACGGCCGCGAACAGCCCCGCGATCACATCCGAGATGGCGACACCGAGCTTGTACGGCTCGCCATCGGTCGGGCCGGTGATGCTCATCATCCCGCTTTGCCCCTGAATCACGAAGTCGTAACCCGGTTGATCGGCATATGGGCCGGTTTGCCCGTAGCCGGTGAGGCTGGCATAGACGAGCGAGGGATTCGCGGCGCTCAGTGTGGCATAGCCCAGCCCGAAGCTATCCATGCCGCCCGGCTTGAAGTTCTCGATCAGCAGGTGGCTTTCAGCGGCCAGTTGCCGGGCGATGGACTGCCCTTCGTCCACCTTCAGGTTGAGCGCGAGGCTGCGCTTGTTACGGTTGACGCTCAGGAAATAGGCACTCTGGCGGTCTTCTCCATAACCATACCAGGGCGGCCCCCACTGGCGGGTGTCATCCCCTTGCAGGCTCTCAATCTTGAGCACATCGGCGCCCATGTCGGCGAGAAGCATGGTGGCGAACGGCCCGGCCAGCACACGTGAGAAATCGAGGATGCGGATGCCAGTAAGCGGGAGAGCTGTGTTCACGGGTTAGCGCTTTCGGCAGGCGAGCCGCTGCGTGCTTGGCTTCAGGCGATGCCGCAGTGTAACGCGCTGGTTACGGCGTTTCGATGGCTGGTTCACTGCGCGGATGCAGCGGAGCATGCAGGCGGTAAGGCGCGGCTGGCCGTTCTGGTGCGGGTGAAAGTGGCCGGGCGGGAAGCTGAACCGTGAACGTGCTGCCCTTGCCCGGCGCGCTCACGGCTTCGATCAAACCACCATGCGCCTCGACAATAGCCCGCGTGATGGGTAGCCCAAGCCCCAGGCCGGGGGTGCTGTGCGCCTCGTCGCTGCGGAAGAACCGTTCGAAAACGTGGCGCTGTGCAGTCGCATCCATCCCGGCCCCCGTGTCGTTCAGGCTGAAGATGATGAAATCGCCTCGTTCACTGCTGCTCAGGGTGACTGTGCCCTCGCAGTTGGTGAAGTCAAGCGCGTTGCGCAGCAGGCTTTCGATGACCCGCTGTAACTGCGCTTGGTCGCCGCGCACGGGTGGCAGTGCTTCGGCAAGGTTCAGGTGAATGGCGGGCTGCCGAACGGCTGGGTTGCGCATCGCTTCAACAGTCTCGCGGATGAGCGCGTTCAAATCCACATTGGTGAGGGTGAGGGGTTCCCGTTCATCCAGCCGCGACATCGTCAGCATGTCGTCCAGCAGGCTGTCAATGCGTTTCACCTGCGCCTCGATCTTCTCCTGTTGAGCGTGCTTCACAGCCGCGTCGGGCGAACGATCCATCAGATACAGGCTGGTGTTGATCACCGCCAGCGGCGTTCGAAACTCATGTGAGGCATCGCGGATGAAGCGTGAGAGCAGGCGCACCCGCTCGTGTTCGAGCGCAAGGTCAAACGACTGCTGCTCGGCCAGCCGGAGTTGCGAGATGTCACGCAGCAGAAAGAGCGTCCCAACCGGCTGGTTGTGCCGGTCGTTGAGGGCCGTTCGGCGTACATCCAGCGTGCGGGCCGGTGTCGTGGCGGTCGTAACGATGACCTGCGCCTGATCGTTATCCGCGCTAAGCGCTGCCAGTTCAGGGAAGACCGAGAGCGCCTCTGCCAACGGTTGGCCGAACCAGCCGCTTATGTCGGTGCTGAGCAGTTCGCCAACAGCCGCGTTGACATCCACGATGCGGTGCTGGGTGTCAGTCACAATCACCGAGTCGCTCATCTGGTCAATGATCGCCCCGCGTGCCACCGGCGTAATATCGAGGACGCGCAAATTGTAGAGTGCGGGCAGATACAGCAGGCCAGTGACCGTGAAGGCGAAGGCCGTCAGATCCAGCCCCGGCAGTGGTGTGAGTTCGAGCAGGTACATCACGTTGGCGATCAAGGGGGCGACCGCGCCCGTCACCAGCGCCAGCGTTTGATACTGGCGCAAACGCGGCGCGTAAATGCTCTCGCGTACCAGCAGCACCGAACCAGTGATGACAAGCGTGTAGCTGTAGAGTATGTGAAGCCAGAACCACAGTCCGTGATCGTAGACGGCCAGAATAATTGGCCCGTCAACAATGCGCACTTCAGCCCAGATCAGGTGATGAAGCGAGTTCGTCCACACCAGCGTTAGCGTGATGGCTGGGAAAATGAACAGCACCGCGATGCGCCGGCCTTCCAGAAAGTGGAGGCCCGAATAGCGGATAGCGAAAGCGAACCATGCAACGGCTACCGTGGTTGCGCCGATGTATTGCACCTGGCTCCAGAAGATGCGGCCCTGCACAGTCGTCGCGCCAGACTCGAAGAACTGAGCAAACGACCAGATAGCCGCCGTAGACATGACGCCGGCAAACGCCAGCGCGCCCTGTGCGCGCCGGCGGCGCAGGGCGATCACCACGATGAAGATCGTCAGGAAGAAGTTGACCAGATAAGCTGGGGCATAGGGCGGGAACGAAAAGCTATCCATTGCGTCAGTGGTATCTATGCATAGGGGAGGACAGGCTGTATAGCGCCTGTTGCCTCACTGTAGCATTGCCCCGGCTGGCGGGTCAGTTAAGGTTCTGCATGGCCGCCCATTCGTAGTTCGCTCGCGAGCGCCCAGCCCTGCCATATTCCGTTCGCCGGGTGCGCCCGCGAGCGAACGACGCAACAATACGTCTTTCGCCCGCTAACTTCGGATTCCCCTGCGGGAAGTGGATGAGATGCGTGGCAGGAGGCGGACGACAAAGTGCAAGACCAGCGTTTCAGCGCGCGGCCTTGCGGGCCAGTTTTTCAGCCCGGTGGGCCAGTGTCTTGTCAATATAGGCGGCGGCGTCGGGAGTCTTGCAGCCCGTTTGCCCGTGATCCACAATCACCGGGCCGATGAGTTGGGCCGTGTTGATCGCGTCGGTGTACAGACCGCCCCCGCGCACGCCAATGTTGATGATCGCGGTGTTCATCGCATAGCGCACACGGTTCTTTGCCTCGTGAATGTTCTGTTCGATTCGAGCCAGCAGCGCCTCACATTCGGCATCCGTCAGTTCGCCGCTGATGATGAGATGATGGAGGATGTTCCAGCCGGCCGTCTCAGTCCACTCGTGATCCGCATCAATCCACGTGTAGCCAAGGTCGTGGGCGTTAGCAGAACGCGAAGCAAACGCCCCGAGCGCGTCGGCCATGCCGTAGTTGTCCACCTCGCGCACCCACTGATTCAGCGTATCGTCGTTCAGACGGGTCGGGTCGGCGAGGCGCAGGGCCAACACCTGGGCATCGAGATTGCCGGTTGCCCATAATTCGAGGCCGAGGATGTGGTCGCGCTCCGGGTTCTTCTCCCGCTTGATCTGCTTCTCCATCGCGTCGAGCGTTGCATAGCTGACGCCGAACTGGTTGTCGCCAGCGCCATGCCGCCGGTATATCTTGCGGTTCTGAGCAGTTCCCGCCGCCTCCAGATCGCGCATCACACTTTCGGTCGTAACCATGTGCCCCACCTTTCATTTCATCGCTGGCGCTTGCTGTCATTATGAGGCGCATGCAGCGATTTGTGAAAGCGCCGGTCTCCTTTGTAACAACCGGGAAACCCGTTGCCCGTTTGTAGCGGGAAAGCGAACCGCTGGCTAGAATTACGCTTGCTCAATACGGTGCGGGTTGATGGCGGAGGCGGAGCGAGCAGCAGGCATGGCGCAATCCACACGGCAGCCGCAAGCGACAGCAATAGCCCGGGCCGAAAGCCCGCCCGCAGACCGGAGTGGGCTGAAGAATGCCCTGATGATCGTCGGCATCATCGCCATTCTGCTGATCCTCTGGGAAGGGGCCAAGTGGTTTGCGGCCATCAACAATTACGCCATCGCGCTTGGCCCGCTGCACATTGACCTCACGCTTCTCAATAATACGCAGTTGCCACACCTGGCCGACATTATCGCGTCGCTGAGCGAGCCTGCCCAGCGCAACGGCCCGCCGCTCTGGCAAATGCTCCTCGAGTCGGTGGCCTTCACCTTCTACTCCGCTTTCCTTGGCTTCGTCATTGGCGGGATATTTGGCTTTGCGCTGGCGGTGCTCTTCGCCCATGTTAGTTCATTGCAGCGCGGGATGATGCCGTTCGTGGTTGCCTCGCAGACTGTGCCGATTCTGGCGATTGCGCCCATGATCGTCGTCTGGATGGGGCGGGTGGGCGATGTCACGCTGGCCGTGCCGCTGATCGCCGCCTATCTCACCTTCTTCCCGGTCACCATCTATACCCTGCGCGGCCTGACTTCGATGCCCCCGACGGCGCTCGAACTGATGGAGACCTACGCTGCCACCACCCGCGAAATCTTCTTCAAGTTGCGCCTGCCGAATGCGCTGCCGCATATCTTCACGGCGCTCAAGCTCGCTTCGACGGCCAGCATCGTCGGCGCGATCATCGGCGAATTGCCGTCCGGCATTCAATCCGGGCTGGGCATCGCCATTCTCAATTTCTCGCGCTACTACAATCAGTCGCCGTCCCGGCTGTGGGCGTCCATTCTGGTCGCTGGTTTGGCCGGTATCCTGTTCTTCTCGCTTATCGCGCTCATCGAGCGCCTGGTCGTGCGCTGGCGGCCGGTGGAAAGCAAATGAAGTTGAAAGCTGAAAGTTCAAAGTTGAAAGTGGATTTGTGGACTTTGCGGGCTGGTTGTCCTGAGCAGTCAGCGAAGTCCCACGTGCCGCGTTCAGCAGCGGGCATTGCTTTCAACTTTCGACTTTCATTTTTCAACTCCCGAAGGACTTTGCTGTGACACCTGTTATCTCAATTTCGAACTTGAACAAGACTTTCCGCGCGCAGGATGGCACAGTCGTCAATGCGCTGGACGACATCAACCTTGAAGTGGAACAGGGTGAATTCGTCTCGCTGATCGGTCCGTCAGGCTGCGGCAAGAGCACGCTGCTGCGCGTGATCGCCGACCTGATTCAACCGACCAGCGGTACCGTGCTGGTCAATGGCAAGCCCGCCGAGCAGGCGCGTAAAGACCGCGATTACGGCTTCGTCTTTCAAAGCGCAACGCTCTATGACTGGCGCACCGTAATCAAGAACGTGCAGCTTCCGCTCGAGATCATGAAGTATCCGAAGGCCGAGCGTGACCGCCGCGCCCGCGAGATGCTCGATCTGGTGGAACTAACCGAGTTCGAAGACAAGTACCCGTTCCAACTGTCCGGTGGTATGCAGCAGCGTGTTAGCATCGCCCGTGCTCTGGCCTTCCAGCCCGGTATCCTGCTGATGGACGAACCGTTCGGTGCGCTCGATGAGATGACCCGCGAGCGCATGAACAACGAACTTCTGCGCATCTGGGCCAACCTGAAGAATATGACGGTGATCTTCGTCACGCACAGCATTACCGAGGCGGTCTACCTGTCCTCGCGGGTGGTGGTGATGACCCCGCGCCCCGGCCGCATCTTCGAGTTGATTGATGTCTCACTTCCGCGCCCGCGTGGTAGCGGCACGCGCGATATGGACGACTACTTCCGCCTCACCAGCCGCGTGCGCCACGCGCTGCGTGGCACGACGCCGGCCGCGAATGATGCGCCGGTACGCAACGAGGCGATTGAGTGACGATGACCGACAGTAATGCGCTGGATCGTGAACTCGCGCTCACACCGCAGCAGCAAAGTGACCTCGCCGCTGCCTCGGAAGAAGTGTACTCCAGCGCCGCCGACGAGGTGGTTGAAGAAGAGCTTCGCTCGCTGGGCCGTGATTTTCTGGCACTGGTTTCGATCTTCCTGATTATCGTGGCTTTTCACATCCAAAGCCCGCTGCTGCTGTTCGAAACGCAGTTCGGCCGGGCCTTCCGCAATCCGTCGCTGCAGGTCGCGTTGTCTGTCGGGCTGGCCGTATCCGTGCTGGCCATGATTGGCTGGAACCGGCAGGCGGTGCGCGACCGCCTGCGTCACCCGCTGCAAGCCGCCGCCATAGTGGTACTGGCTGTCTTCGTCGTGGTCATGTTCGCGGCCAATGCGCTGGACTGGAACCCACTCGCGGCGCTGTTCGGCATTGACCCGGCCCAGATGCTGGTGGCAGTGGAAGACGAGACGCTGGCGGCGCAACTGCAAACGCCGCTGCTCATCGCTACTTTCCTCGAGATTGCGGCGATTGTGGCGGTCTTCGTGTTGTGGGAGCCGTGGGCACGCATGCGTATCTACCGGCGCGAGGCCCGCAAGCAGTTGGCCGTCATCCTGATCGGCGTCGCAATGCTGCTGATCTGGGAAGGCGTGATCTTCGTCTTCAATATCCAGCAGTTCCTGCTGCCACGCCCGACAGTCATCTTGGGCACGTTCCTCGATACCTATCCCCGCTTGGTGGCCAGCGCATGGGGAACTTTCCAGAACGCCTTCTGGGGTTTCGCCATCGGCTGTACGGCCGGAGTCCTGTTTGGCATGGTGGCAGCGCGGTTTATCAGCTTCAGCCGCGCGCTGCTGCCCATCGCCATCGGCCTGAACGCCATCCCGATCATCGCGCTTGCCCCGATCTTCAATAACTGGTTCGGTGCGCTCAGCCCCACCTCGAAGATCGCCATCGTCGTGATGCTCACCTTTTTCCCGGCCATGATCAGCACGGTGCGCGGTCTGACCAGCGCCGAACCGCTGCAGCTCGAACTGATGCGCTCGTATGCCGCCAGCAGCCAGGACACGTTCCGCAAGCTGCGCTTCCCGATGGCGCTGCCCTATATCTTCTCGGCGCTCAAACTGGCGACGACTCTCAGCATGATCGGCGCGATTGTCAGCGAATACTTCGGCGGCTCGACCGCCGGGCTGGGCTTTCGCATCCGTGACGATGCCGGGTTATTCAAGTATCCTGAAGCATGGGCGGCCATCCTGATGGCGTCGCTCGGCGGGATACTCTTCTATCTTCTGGTTTCGGCCGTCGAACGCGCCATGCTGTCGTGGCATGTCTCGTTCCGGGAGAAATGAAATCGCTGGATTTTGATCTGTTGACAGGAGGAGAGTGTCATGCGCAAGTTTGCATTGCTGGCCATGTTTGCCGTCATGCTCGCGCTGGTTCCAGCGGCGGGTGCACAGGACGCAACCCCGGTGAGCGTCGTTCTCAAGTGGGTGCCGCAAGCGCAGTTCGCTGGCTACTATGCCGCCGAAGCGCTGGGCTACTACGACAATGAAGGGCTGGACGTGACCATCATCCCGGCCGGCGTAGACATCAACCCGCAGCAGCTTCTGGCTTCCGGCGAAGCCCAGTTCATCGTGGACTGGATGGGCAACGCTCTCTCGACCAAGGCCACCGGCGCTGACCTGATCAACATCGCCCAGATTTACCAGCGTTCGGGCATGCGCCAGATCACCTGGGCCGACAGTGGCCTGACCTCGTTCGACCAGCTTGGCGACAAGGTGGTGGGCGTGTGGTGCTGCGGCAACCAGTTCCCGACTTTCGCGGCGCTGACCCAGGCCGGCTTCGACGTAACGGACATGGAAGCCAACGGCCTGATCGCGCAGCAGGCGTTCGACATGAACGCGTTCCTGGCCCGTGAAATTGACGCCGCCAGCGCCATGACTTACAACGAACTGGCGCAGGTGCTGGAAGTCGTCGCTGAAGACGGCACGTTCCCGGTCAATACCCTCGACATGCTGAACGTGCTCGACTTCAACGAGAACGGCACCGCCATGCTGGAAGACGGCCTGTACGCTCGTTCCGAGTGGCTGGCCGAAGAAGGTAACGAGGAAGTCGCCATCAAGTTCCTGCGCGCCACATTCCTCGGCTGGGCGCACTGCCGCGACAACCCCAGTGATTGTGTGGACTATGTGCTGGCAGCCGGCCCGACCCTGGGCGTGGGCCATCAGGCGTGGATGATGAACGAAGTCAACAAGCTGGTTTGGCCGTCGGAAGCGGGCGTGGGCATTCTGGATGCCGCCGCTTATGACACGACACACCAGATCGCCCTCGACTTCGGCGTGATCAGCGAGGCGATTGACGCCGCCGATATGTACCGCACCGACCTGGCGCAGGCCGCGCTCGACAGCCTGGCGACCGACATGCCGGATGCCGACCTGGTGGGCGCTGATTTCGTCGCCGCCGAGGTCGAAGTGACGCCCAACGGCGAGTAATCTTCAATTCGCTTGAAGGTTCTGAATCACAACGGCCGGACGAAATCGTCCGGCCGTTG
>JAEURB010000326.1 GCA_016788435.1 Anaerolineae bacterium
CGATGAAGAAGGCCGAGTTGCCGATGATGCCGGGGATGATGTAATCGCCCAGCGTCAGCGAGAAGGTGAAGATCGAGCCGGCCACCACGCCGGGGAAGGCCAGCGGCAGGATGACTTTGCGGAACGTCATGCCGGGCCGCGCGCCCATGTCGGCCGAGGCTTCGAGATACGATTTCGGCACCCGTTCGAGAGCGGCCTGCGTCGGCAAAATCATGTAGGGCAGCCAGATGTAGAGGAAGACCACGAACATGCCAATGTAGGACGTGCTGAGCGACGCGCCGCCGATAGACGGGATGCTCAGGAGGGCGTCCAGCACTCCGGTCAGGCCGAGCTGCGCCAACAGCCAGTTGAGAATGCCCTCGTTGCTCAAAATCAGCTTCCAGGCGTATACGCGCACCAGATAACTGCTCCACAGCGGCATCATCACGCCGAGGAAGAACAACACCTTCGTGCGCCCACGCGCATAGCGCGCGATGTAGTAGGAGATTGGAAAGCCGACGATGGCCGCCGCGATTGTGACGGCCGATGCCATCGCCACCGAGCGTAGGATGATGTCCAGATTGGCTGGCTGCAGAAGCTGCTGATAGGTTGCCAGCGTGAATTTCGGGATGATACGGCCGCTCAGCGAGTCGGTCGTATAGAAGCTGACCAGCACCATTTGCAGGATCGAACTGAAGTAGATGACGACCATCCACAGCAGCGGCAGGGCCAGCAGCGCGATCAGCGTGATATTGGGGTGGCGGTAGAAAAAGCGCAGAATGCTTCGCCACAGTGAGGCTGGCGGCGCGGGGCGCAGGGTGATGCCCGTCTCAGTCATGCTGCACCCGCCGCTCGGAATCCTGCTTCCAGATTACGCGCACGCGGCCGCCACGCACTGCCGGAAGGGCCGCGCCCTGCTCGCTGTTTTGGGCGACGACGATGGCTTCCCCGCCGCCGTCGAGGTCAATCAGGAAGCGCGTGTTCATGCCGAGATAGACGACGTCATGCACGGTGCCGGGCGCGCTGCGCGAATCGGCCGGCGTGGGGTCGTCGGGCAGCGCCAGGCGCAGTTTTTCGGGGCGAATGGCGAACGGCTGGTCAGAGCCAGTCAGCCGCTGCGCGACCTCGCCCGCGTAAACATTGGATGTGCCGACGAAGGTGGCGACGAACGGCGTGGCCGGGTTCTCGTAAATCTCGTTGGGCGTGCCCACCTGCTCGATGCGCCCGGCGTTGAACACGGCGATGCGGTCGCTCATGGTCAACGCTTCTTCCTGGTCGTGTGTGACGAAGATGAAGGTGATGCCCACCTCGCGCTGAATCGTCTTCAACTCCACCTGCATCTGCTGGCGTAGTTTGAGGTCGAGCGCGCCCAGCGGCTCGTCGAGCAGCAGCACGGCCGGGTGGTTGATCAGGGCGCGGGCAAGCGCGATGCGCTGACGCTGGCCGCCGGAAAGCTGGCTCGGCTTGCGCTTGCCCACATCCGGCAGGCGCACCAGTTCGAGCATTTCCTGCACCCGCTTGCGGCGCTCGGACTTTGGCGCTTTCCTGATCATCAGGCCGTAGCCGATATTGTCCTCAACCGTCATGTGCGGAAAGAGCGCGTAATCCTGAAAGACGGTGTTCACGTCGCGCTCGTAAGGCGGCACACCGGCCATCTCTTTATCATGCAGGGTGATGCTGCCGCCCGTCGGCTGTTCGAAACCGGCA
>JAEURB010000333.1 GCA_016788435.1 Anaerolineae bacterium
TGGCCGCCACCGATTGCATTTGCCCGCCGCGCTTGCCGGTGTGCGTTTGCGGCCACGTCGCCAGCGTTGAATTGCTGACGCGCAAACCGGTCACGGCGGCCGAGACGGAAATGGCGGCCAACCCGCGCAGCCGCAGCGCCAAACTGCGCGCCGTGCAGAAGAAGGGTGCTGAGGAACGCGCGTGGCCATCACAATAATCTCACTCAGTCTTCAGCACTCAGTCCTCAGCACTCACTGTTATAATGCGGAAGGTCATCAACCGGGAGAACGCCGGATGTCTATCGCGCAGTGGTGGGGCCAGGTACAGCGCAATGAATGGCGGCCAACGCGCGGCATGATTGCGGTTGGCACGCTGGCGCTGTTCGTCGCCATCATCATCGGCGCGCTCTATCTCAGCCAGTCGGCCGCCACTTCGTCGGTGGGCCGCCAGTTAGAGACGATGGTCAACGAGCGCAACGACCTTGAGCGCCAGAACGAGCAGTTGCGCGCCGAAATCGCCAGCCTGCGCGGCGTCGGCCGCCTGCTCACACGGGCGCAGGAGCTGGGCTTCCAGCAGGCGGGCGCCGATGCGATTGACTACATTGTGGTGAGCGGTTACGAGCCGGAGCGCACGTCCATCATTACCGAGCCGAACCCTGAACCATCCGCGCCCGTTTATGACGAATCGTTCACGGGCTGGGTGCAGCAGCAGTGGGATGCGCTCCGCCAGCAGATCGAAGGCTTTGTGCAGGAGGCGGGTTGATGGCACAGACCGAGGCGCTTTCGCCGCAGCAGGATACGATTCGCCGGCGAATGCCGGTTGTCATCGGCGGCCTGTTCATCGTCAGCCTGCTGCTGCTCGGCCGTTTGGCCTCCATCCAGTTTCAGATCGGCCTCACTCCCGAAGTCGTCAGTTATCTGGAGACGCTGCGCGACAGCGGCTATACGCGCACGCTGCGCCAGGCGGCCGCACGCGGCGACATCTACGACCGCAACGGTGAGTCTATGGCCGTCAACACCCTCGAATATCAGGTGGGCGTCAGCCCGCAACTGCTGGATAACGCGCGTGACGCCGCGACGCAGCTTTCTTCCGTCCTCGGCTTGCCGGAACTGGATGTGTTTGAAAAGCTGGAACAGGATGTGCCTTGGGTCATGCTCGCGCCGCGCGTGAGCGCCGAAGTGGGCCGCCGCCTGGCCGCGCTCGACCTCGGTTCGGGCCTCCAGCTTCAACCGCTGCCGCGCCGCAGCTATC
This sequence comes from Anaerolineae bacterium, assembly GCA_016788435.1. Classification (GTDB taxonomy): domain Bacteria; phylum Chloroflexota; class Anaerolineae; order Aggregatilineales; family Phototrophicaceae; genus Flexifilum. The sequence continues at coordinate 1,232 of JAEURB010000333.1, forward strand.
CGCAGGGGCCACTGGCGGCCCATATCCTCGGCTTCGTCAGTGGCGACCTCACCGGCTTCTATGGGGTCGAAGGCTACTATCAGGATCAACTAACGGGCGTCGTACGCACCCGCCAGGTGAGCAATATCCCCTTTGAGCAGGGGGATCAAACGTCGTGGGAAGAAGAGAGTGGCCGCGACCTCGTGCTGACGATTGACCGCGATGTGCAGTTCCTGGCCGAAAGCGAACTGCTGCGCGCCATCAGCGATACCGGTGCCGAAGCGGGTACGATCATCGTCATGAATCCGCGCACCGGCGATGTGCTGGCGCTGGCCAACTTCCCGACTTACGACCCCAACGCCTATTTCACGATTGAAGAGCCAGACGTATTCAACAATCTCGCCATCAGCGGCAACTACGAGCCGGGTTCCGTCATGAAACTGGTGACGGTGGCCGGCGCGCTCGACCGCGGCGTGATCACGCCGGATTTCACCTATCTCGACAACGGCTCGCTCGATGTGGGCGGCGTGACCGTTCGCAACTGGGACCGCCGGGCGTGGGGCGCGGTGGATGCCACCTCGATCCTCGTCAACTCGCTCAACGTGGGCGCGGCGACCATCGCCACGATGATGGGCCCACAAACCTTCTACGAGGAGATGGAGCAGTTCGGCTTCGGCCAGCGCACCGGCATTGACCTGCAAGGCGAGGAAGCCGGTATTCTCTTTGCGCCCGGCGACCCCGACTGGAGCGAGGGCAATCTGGCGACCAACGCCTTCGGGCAGGGTATTTCGGTGACGCCGATCCAGATGCTGTGCGCGGTCAACGCCATCGCCAACGGCGGCCTGATGATGCAGCCGCGTGTCGTGCGCCAGATCGTGAACGGCGATGAAGTCTTCAATTCGCAGCCGACCGTGCTGGGCCGCCCGATCTCCAGCCAGGCCGCTGCTGAAGTGACCAATATGATGATCCAGGTGGTCGCCAACGGACTCGACAATGCCGCCACCGTGCCCGGCTACACGATTGCCGGCAAAACGGGCACGGCTGAAATCGCCACGCCGTTCGGTTACGAATCCAGTTCGTCCATCGTCACGTTCGTCGGTTTC
>JAEURB010000366.1 GCA_016788435.1 Anaerolineae bacterium
CTGGCCGACCTTTATCGCAGCATTGACAAGTTCGACAAGGTGGGCACGGATGGCGTGCGCGAAGAACTGGGCAGGCGCGGTCTGCCGGCCGAGGTGACCGCGCGCATCATGGAGCTGATCACGGTGGACCTGCCCGGCGACGAAAAGCTGGCCTACGTCGAGGACGTGATGGGCGGTCTGCCCGGCGCGCAGGACGCGGTGCGTGACCTGCGCGATCTGATCGGCCACCTGCGCGATGCCGGCCTGCCCGAATCCAATTACGAGTTTGACTTCACCATGGTGCGCGGCCTGAGCTACTACACCGGCCCGATCTACGAGACCATCATCACTGAGCCGAACCTGGGCAGCGTGACCGGTGGCGGCCGCTATGACGATCTGGTGGGCCTGTTTCGTGGCGAGAGCCTGCCGACCACCGGCACGGCCCTCGGCATCGAGCGTATCATTGACCTGATGGATATCCTGAACCTGTACCCGCCCGGTATCGGCGGGACGGTCGTGCAGGTCTACGTGGCCGTCTTCGGGCCGGATACGCGGCCGGAAGCGACGGCGCTGGCCGCCCAACTGCGCGCCGCTGGTATCGCCACCGAACTGGCGCTGACCGACAAGGGCGTGGGCAAGCAGATCGGCGCGGCGGACAAGAAGGGCGTGCCGGTGGTGGCGCTGCTCGGCGCAGACGAGATCGCGGCGGGCACGGTCAAGCTCAAGCGCCTGCGCGACGGTGAGGAAGTGACCGTGCCGAGGGCAGATGTAGCACAGGCGGCGAGAACCCTGCTGGGGTGAGGCTGCGCCCTACTGCTCGTCAATCGCCCGCATCAACGCCCCGATATAGGTCTGCGCGCGCGCCATCACTTCGGCGCTGACCGTGCCGGATGAGTCCAGGCTGGCCGCACCGGGCGCGCCCTGCGCCTTATAGCCGGTGACGGCGATGGCCTCATAGCCGGCATTGACCAGCGGGAGCGCCCCGCCCATCAGATCAAGCGTTTGCGGAGTTACGCCCAAATCAGGGCGCTGCACTGCCACCTCATGTGCCAGCGCCGTGATGCGCGGCGACGGGCGATAGGTGGTGAACAGGCTCACGCCGCCCTGGGCCACATAGGCCAGATCGCCCGCACCCACCATTTCAACATCAATCCACCAGGTATCACTGCGCGGCGGCGCGAACTGGCGCACGTAGGCGTTCAGGCCCGATGCGCTGGCTTCCTGCGCGCCGGTGAAGAGCAGAACGACCTCGGTGTGTTCAAGCGGCTTCTCAATCAGCGCTTCGGCCAGCCCAAGCAGCACAGCTACGCCCGAAGCGTTGCCATTTGCCCCAACCGCTGGCGGCTGCATTTCGTCATAACCGAGCAGCGCGGCCGATACCACGCTGAGGAAGGCGGCGGCCGTTTGCGTGCTGTTGGATTTGCGCTGGCCGATCAGCGAGTCTGTGATCATGCTCAGCCCGGCCAACGCACCCAGACCAATCAGGCCGGTTCCGGCCGCGCGGCGCAGCAGGGGCATCCCCTCGACGTGCGTGACGCGCGCGCGGTCGCTGTCGAGGTTGGCGGTGAGGAACAGGAACTGGCGGCTGCGCTTGACTGGCGGAATATGCGCGATCAGGTTGCGGCTTTCCTGCCCCGGAAAAAGGTCGGTAAGGGGCAGCGGCGAACCACGCAGCAGGCGGTAGAGAGCGTAGGCGCACGAGGCGACCGCCGCGCCGCCGGCCAGCTTGGCCAGGCGGCCGCCGCGCCCGGCCACCAGACCAAGCGCCATCAGGGCCGTCAACAGCAGCGAGGTGCGGCCAATCGGGATGGAACTGGTGAAGGATTGTTCGCGTACCGGCTCGATGCCCAGCGCGCGCAGTTGTTCAGCCACATAGGCAGCGGCGCGGCCCTCGGCCTCGGAAGCCGGTGGGCGCGGGCCGATCACCCCGGCAAGCGCGCGCACATGTTCCATCAATCGGGCGTCAGGGGCCATGATCAACCTCATCTCATCGAGCGGCAATCTGTTCGGATCATAGCCGAACTTGCCGGGAGGTTCAATTTCCGGAAGGAATGAAACGCGAGGAATGGCCGGTGCTGACGAAGCTTGAGCGAACAGCGAGGAAGATCGCGTATCCACCCCTCACCCCGAACTTCGTCCCGCCCCTCGTCCACGCAAGCGAGGAGAGGGGCAACCGCTCACGTTGTAATTCATCCCCTTCTCCCCGCGATCCACTGTGTCTCCGCGTGTTCCGTGGGAGAAGGGCAACGACGGGTTGAGGGGCAAACTGGCCGCAACGAATATCGGACAAGACTTGAGGCCCATTGTTGAAGGCCCCTTCAGGGGTCGCAGCTCCAGCCTGACGGCTTCAGCCTCAGGCGCTGGGACGCCCTTCACCCTCGCCGTCGAGGTTGGTCGCGCCTTCGCGCAGCGCAACGAAGCGGAAGATCGGCGGCAGGTCATGGCGGCGTGACGGCTGGCGGGGCGTGGCTGGCTCGGCTTCCAACGCGGGCCCGGCGGCCTCACGCGCGGTGGCGCTGAGGATAATCTCCCCGCCTTCGGCCTGCTCCTGCAGCAGCCGCGCCATATCCACCGCCTCGCCAACCGCCGTGAACTCCTGACGGTCGGCGCTGCCAATGTTGCCCAGCACCGCCAGCCCGGTGTGCAGGCCAACGCCGAATAGCAGGCGCTGCTCTGGCGGCAGTTCGGCATGTAAAGCCCGCACAGCATGCTGAAGCCGGATAGCCGCCTGCAGCGCACGCAGCGGGTGTTCGGGCTGCGGATTCAGCGGCGTGTTGAAGAGCGCCAGCACGGCATCGCCGATGTACTGGCTGACCAGCCCGCCGCTGGCGTGAACAGCATCGCTGGCCACCGTCAGGTAACGGTTGATGATCCGCATCAGGGCTTCCGGTTCGAGATGTTCGCTGAAGCGCGTGAAACCGCGCAGATCGCAGAAGAGTACGCTGATCTCGCGTTCCTGCCCGCCGAGGGCCGCCACATCGGCCGAACGCAGATTTTCGGCGAGGGCCAGCGGCAGATAGTTCCGCACCTGGGCCACCTGCTGCTCACGGCGGCGCTCGCTGGTGAGATCATCCAGCACCAGCGCCGCGCCTATCGCCGATCCGTCACGCTCGCGCAGCAAGCTGAAGACGACCCGCCACAGCAGCGGGCCGCGCGCGTCGTATTCGAGTTCGAGTTCCACGGCGCGGGCGGCGCTGCCGGCGCGCATGGCGGCCAGCAGCGGGTAAACTGGCCCGGTGAGCGCGGGCAGGATGGCTTCGAGGCGGTGGCCCAACGCATCGCCCGCCCGCGTTCCGGTCATCCGCTCGGCGGCAGGGTTGAAGAGCGTCACATTTCCCGCCGGGTCAAGCACGATCAGGCCGCCCGCGACGGAGGCGAAGACGCTGTTCATCAGGTCGCGCACTTCCGTGATTTCAGCCAGCCGCGCCTGCGCCGCCTCAAACAGCCGCGCATTCTGAATAGCCACGGCGGCCTGGTCGGCAAAGGCGCGCAGCAGGTTCAGTTCGTGCGCCCGGAACAGCCCGGCCAGGATGCGGTTATCGCAGTACACGACGCCGATAATTTCGCTGCCCACGCGCAGCGGCGCCGCCAGAATTGAGCGCAGCGCGTAACCCACAATGCTGTCGTGCTGTTCGTAGCGCGGGTCTTGCCGGGCATTATCGGTGATGACCGGCTGGCCGCTGGTGACGACTTCCTGGACGATGGTGTTGCTGATACGGAACTCATCGCGCGCAAGCTGTTCGCGGTCAAGGCCGCGCGCGACCTGGAACTCCAGCGCGCCGGTGGTGCGGTCGCGCAGCAGGATGTAACCGCGTTCCGCGCCGGTCAGCTGGATGACGGTGTCGATCACCTGATTGAGCACCGCGCCCAGTTCGAGCGTCGAGTTGATGACGGCGGCCGTTTGCGCCAGCCCGCGTAACTGCCGCAGCTCAATTTGCAGGCCCATCAGGTCAGGCTCAAGCGCGTTAAGGCGCTCCTGCGCCCGCTTGACCACCCCTGGCGCGTCGGCGGGGAGGCCCATCCCCCTTTCGCGGAGAGCGACTTGTTCCTGGCGCAGCAAGTCCGCAGCTTCGGTCAGTTGGGCGAGCAGTTCGCGCAGTTGATCCTGCGCGGATGCGGCGGCGGCGCTGACCTGCGGCAGGCGGCGGGTTGCGTCACTCACGGAACACCTCGAACAGGCTGGTCGCTTGCTGGCGTCCACGTGCCTGAATAGCCGGCCGCGCCTCCAGGCGCAGAGCATTGCGCCCCGCCGGGGGCAGCCGTTCCGCCGTGGCCTCCGTAATCAGGATTTGCCCGGCGGCGGCATTTTCATGCACCCGGCGCGCCAGATTGATGGTGTCGCCGAGAGCCGTAAAGCTGCGGCGGCGCAAACTGCCGACATTGCCGAGTGTCGCCACGCCGCTGTGTATCCCGACGGAATCGTGACGCCGGGCGGGGTCCGCCCCCAGGCAGTGGTGAACGTCATCGAGCGCGGCGCGCAGGTCGAGCGCCATGTCGAGCGCAGCGCGGGCGTGGGCCGGTTCCGGGTTCAACTGGGTATTGAACAGCACCATGATGTCACCGCCCAAATACTTGTCCACGATGCCGCGCGCCCGGTGAATGCAGGTTGTCGCCGCGTCGAGATAAGTGTTGAGCATGGCCATTTTCTCGGCCGCAAGCAGGCCGGGCGGGAAGGCGCTTAACGAGCAAACGGTGACGAAAACGCAGGTCACATCGCGCCGTTCGCCGCCCATCTCCAGCCCGGCGATCTCCTGAATCTGCTCGACCATGCCCGGCGGCAGATAGCGCGTCATCAGGCGCAGAGTCTCCTCGCGCTCCTCCTGCTCGGTCAGGTCGTCAAAAACCAGCGCCGCGCCCTGCGTGACCCCATCTGCATTGCGGAGCGGGCTGGCGCGCACGGCCAGCGCCAGTTGGCCGCGCCCCGGTACTTCGGGCTGGGCATCAAAGGCGGCGGCTCGCCCACTGCTGGTCACCTGGCGGATGCGGCCGGCCAGTTCTTCCGGCAGCGGCAGCACTTCGCCCAGCAGGCGGCCCGGCGCAGCTTCCGGGGCGCAGGCCAGAATCGCTCCGGCCGCCGCGTTACACGTCAGCACACGGTCATCGGCACCGGCCGTCATCACGCCACTGCCTATGGACGTAAAGACGTTCTCCATCAGCGCGCGCGCGCGGTTGATTTCGCCGATGGTGTCCTGCACGCGAGCGAACAGACGGCTGTTATACAGCGCCACCGCCGCCTGATTGGCGAAGGCCGTCAGCACCAGCAGGCCGGTTTCGCCGAACACACCCTCTTTCAGGCGGTTGTCCACGTAAATCGCGCCTTCGACCACCCCTTTCGACAGCAGAGGCACGCACACCACCGAGCGCAGGGTGTAGCGCGCCAGCGTCTCGCTGGCGGCAAGCAGCGGCTCGTGCGCGGCGTTGCCGGTCACCAGTGGCTGGCCGGTTCTCAGCACCTGGCGCAGCAGCGTGCGGCTGACACCCTCGCCCTTCAGGTCGTTCAGATTCAGGCCGCGCGCGATACGAAACTGCAGCGCGCCGGTTTCGGGTTCCACCAGCACGATGAAGCCGCGCTCGGCCCCGGTCAGGTCAATCAGCTCGTCCATCGCCTGGGCGAGCACCGTATCGGCATCGAGCGAGGAGTTGATCAGCGCGCCGGTGAGGCTGAGCGTGCGAAGCTGATCGATCTCGTCTTCGCCACCGGCGGCCATTTCAGCCAGGCGTGCCGCCATCTCCCCAGCGCTGGTGATGGCGGCCAGCAGCAGCGGCGAAGGTTCGATCTGGCGCAGGCGCAGCAGTTCCGCCTGGCGGCGCAGGGCATCGCCCAAAGCAGCGAGGTGGGCGCGCTGGGCGCGTAGTTCTGCCGCCAGCACCGGTGGGGCTGTGGTGTCGTTTGGGGGGTCAATCATCGCCATTTCTCCCTGCCACACTGAATTATAGCGATGGGTCAAAAAGCGCGCCCGCGCGGGAAAAGTAAGAAGCCGCCCTATGAAACTTTCGTGAAGTTTACTTTCTCCATACTCTCTTTATCCCCTCTGAACTATCCTTTAGGGAGGGTCAATGATTCTTGCGCTCGCCGGGTCACGGTGTGGCACACTTATGGTTGTGAGTACCTCCTGTGAAACATGTCGAACTTGAATGTATCAACTGCCATACCCGTATTCCGCTAAGTAAAACGGTCGCCGGCTGCCCCTCGTGCGGTGAGGTCATTCTCGAAGCGCGCTACGACCTGTCTACCATTGACGTGGTGCAGTGGCTGCGCGACATGGAAAACCGCCCGCACTCGCTGTGGCGCTTCCATGAGGTGCTGCCGATCCTCAACACCGAGCATATTGTCTCGCTGGGCGAAGGCGATACCCCGCTCATTCAAAGCCGGGCGCTGGCCGCCAGCCTCGGCCTCAAGCACCTCTATATCAAGGACGAACGGCAAGGCCCGACTGCCAGCTTCAAAGACCGCCAGGCGACGGTCGCCATGTCCACGCTCAAGGAATTGGGTGTCGAGGAAATCGTCGTCGCCAGTACCGGCAACGTCGCCATCTCTTACGGCGCATACGGCGCGCGGGCCGGTATCAAGGTGTGGGCCTTCTTCCCCAGCCTCACCCCCGCCGAGAAGATGCGCGAAGCGGCGCTTTACGGCGTCGAGGTCATCAAGGTCACCGGCACGTATGACCAAACCAAGGAACTGGCCGCCAGGTTCGCCAAGCGGCAGGGACTGTTCCTTGACCGGGGAATCAAGTCAGTCGCCGCCATCGAAGCCATGAAGACGATGGCCTACGAAATCGCCGAACAACTCGGCCACATCTTCAACCAGGGCCGGCGCTGGCGCAGCCCGGACTGGTTTATCCAGGGTGTGAGCGGCGGGATGGGGCCAATTGGCGCGGGCAAGGGCTTCAAGGAGATGTTCGACTTCGGGTTGATTGACCAGATGCCGAAGCTGGCCATCGTTCAGTCGTCCGGCTGCGCGCCGATGGTCGAAGCCTACCAGCGCGGCCAGCGCATCGCCACGCCGGTCGAAGACCCGCAAACCGTCATCGCCACGCTGGCTACCGGCAACCCCGGCCGCGCCTATGAGCTGCTGTTTGACTACGCCAAAGAGCACGGCGGCGCATTCGTCGGCGTCAGCGACGAGGAAGCTTTCAACGCCACCCGCATCGTCGCCCGCAGTGATGGAATCTCGGTCGAACCGGCTGCCGGCGTCGCCTTTGCCGGCCTGTTCAAGCTGGTGCAGGACGGCGTGATCAAGCCCAACGATGTCGTGGTCGTCAACTGCTCTGGCCATACGATGGCGGTCGAGCTTCAGATTCTCGAAGAGGACTGGCAGCGCCATCTGGACGTGAGCAACCGCGCCCACTCGCCCACCATGCCGCAGGAGGGCCTGATCTCGGCCATCGAACAGATGGACCGCCAGGTGAAGCGTATCGCCGTCATCGAGGACAATGTGGACGCCGCGCGGCTGGTCAAGCGCGTGCTGGAAGCGCGCGGCGCGTATGAGGTGCACCTGGCCCACGACGGCGAAAGCGGGCTGGAGCTGGTGCGCCGCATCCGGCCCGAGCTGGTCATCACCGACCTGATGATGCCCGGTGTGGATGGCTTCACGCTGATCAGCACCCTCACCACCGACCCCACCCTCAACGACATGCAGATCGTCGTCGTCACCGCCAAGGAACTGACGGCCCGCGAGCGCGCCTGGCTGAAAGACCAGGTGGATCTGCTGCTGCAAAAGGGCAGCGCGATTGATGAAGACCTGGTCGAAATGCTGGTGGAGAAATTCGAATGAGTGTGCTCGCTGCTCCCCTCAACCAGCAGGCGGCCGGCTCACCAGCACGGGTGGCCCACTTGGAAGGCGCTTTTCTGGCCGAGAGAGTGACGGTGCTCGAAGAGCGCCTGCGCGAGCTTGAAGACGAAAACGTCGCCTTGCGCCAGGAACGCGCTATGGTCGAGGCCGTGCTGACGCAAAGCGCCGCCGAACTGCGCACGCCGATGAGCCTGATCCTCGGCTACCAGCGCCTGATGGAAGCCAACCCCCGGCTGCGCGCGCTCTTCGAGTGGGATGGCGAAGCCCGTCAGTTGGCCGAAGGCATGGGCAACGCCGTTGAGCGCATGCACAGCGTGATGGACGAGTTGAGCATCCTGTCGCGGGTGCTGGCGGGCCGTATGGAACTGACCATCGGCCGCGTCAAGCTGGCCGAGGTGCTGGCCCGCGCGCTCAGCACCTTCACCGAGCCGATGCGCCAGCGCCGCATCGCCCTGCGCTTCGAGCGCGTCAACTTCCCGAACGCCATTGATGCTGACGAAGCGCTGCTTGATATGGTCTTCCGCCATCTGTTGAGCAACGCCATCCGCTATACGCCGGACGACGGCTCGATCCTGCTGGCCGCTCGCGTCATTCCCGGCGCGACGCCCGGCGGGGTGCTGCGCTTCAGCATCACCGACAGCGGCGTAGGCATCGCGCAGGAGAACCTCGAACGCATATTCGGCGTCTACGCCGGCCCGGCAGATAGCAGCCTTCCCCCGGCCGAGAAGTCCGGCTTCCTCAGCCCAGGTATCGGGCTGGGGCTGGTGGTCTGCAAGCGGATCGTCGAGGCGCACAATGGCCGCCTGTGGGCCGAAAGCCCCGGCCACGACCCGGATCGCTGCCCCGGCAGCACCTTCATCGTCGTGCTGCCGGTGAAGGAACGGCAGGCCGAATGAACTGGCGCTGGCACGCGCCTCCCGGCGCGGTTGCCGCGGCGGTGCTGACGCCAATTTCGCTGGGTCTGGCGCCCATCTTCGGCAAGATGGCCATCATGGATGGTGCCGATCCGTTTTCGGTGGCGGCGGTGCGCACCGTCATCGCGGCCGGCCTGCTCTGGCTGCTGTTCGCCATCTTCGCCCGCAAATACCTGTACATCTACCCGGCTGGTCTGCTCGGCTGCATCGTCGTCGGCGTGGTCAACGGCATCGGCTCGCTCTTCTTCTACAGCGGCCTCGGCCTGCTCGACGCCTCGCTGGTTCAACTGCTGAACGGAACGTACGTCGTCTTCGCCGTCATGCTGGCGCGGGTGGGCGGCGAACCGGTGGACGCGCGCACGATTGCCCGCGTCGGGCTGGCGCTGGCCGGCATCATCCTGATCGCCGGGCTGGGCAGCGCGCCGGTCAACTGGCTGGGCGTTGGGTTGATGCTGGGCTGCGCGATCCTGTTCGCCGGTACGCTGGTTCTCAGCCAGTACGTGATGTACGAAATGCCCGCGCAAACCGCCTCGGTCTACATCCTCACCGTCATGGCGGTCGTCGTGCTGGTCGCCTGGCTCGCCGCCGGCACGCCGATGAGTTCAACCGTCGCTTCGGCGGCGCTCTGGCCGGTGCTGCTGCTCGGCATCACCACGGCGGCCTCGCGTTTGCTGATGTTCGCCAGCGTGCAGATCTTCGGCAGTCTGCGCACGGTCATCATCGCCATCCTCGAAGTTGGCGTCACGCTGATTCTGGCCTATTTCGTCCTCGGCGAACGGCTGACGGCCGCGCAGTGGGTGGGCGTCGCGCTGATGGGCGGCAGTCTGCTCCTCGTGCGCAGCAGCGACCTCAAGCCGCGCAATCTCAGCTTCACCAGCCTGATCGTGCGCGACGTGGCCAGCGTGCAATTTCAGCGCATCGCCTTCCATCGCGCCTTCGGTACCGAGGAGCATGACAACGAATTCGGCGTCATGGCGCAGCTCACGACCGCCGAAATGCAGATGATCCAGCGGATGATGGGCGCGGGCGACAAGCCGGTTAATCCGTTCCCGCTGCCGCGCAACACCTACCTCGACCCCGACGAACTGAACCGCCTGCTCGACAGCAATCCGCCGTCGAAAGAGTAGGGCGTTTTCACCACAGAGACACTGCCGGAATGGTTCAAGTCCCGCCAGTTACGGGGAAATCGGGAAATCGTAGGGGCACGATGCATCGTGCCCACCCCCCCGCCCACCCCCCCCCCCGCCGTGCTTTTCTCCCCCACGCGCATTACGGAGAGGGGCCGGGGGGTGAGGTTTCTTTCGCAAGGGGTTGGGGGGTGAGGTTGCTGCTGGTCATGTCCGCCGCCCCGGTTGACGGGGTTTGACGCGCTTCGTACAATGCCTTTCTCATGATGAGCCGCGATTTCGCGCGCATAAGGGCTTTCTAATGACTACTCCCCGCAAGCGTATCCTGACGGGCGACCGCCCGACGGGCAAACCCCATCTCGGCCATTACGTCGGCTCGATGGCCAACCGTCTTCGCCTGCAAGACGAGTTCGAGTGCTTCTTCATCATCGCCGACCTGCACACCCTGACGACCAAGCCCGAGCGCGAGCACATCGAGCAATTGGGCGCCAACGTGCGCGACATGGTGCTCGACTATCTGGCGGTCGGCATTGACCCGCAGAAAAGCACCATCTTCCTGCAGTCGGGCGTGCCGCAGACCTATGAACTGAACCTGATTTTTGAGATGCTGGTGACGGTGGCCCGGTTGGAGCGCGTGCCCAGCCTGAAGGAAATGGCGCAGGCGGCGCACCTCGACGACTCGATGCCGTTCGGCTTGCTCGGCTACCCCGTGCTGCAGGCGGCCGATATCCTGCTGCCGCGCGCGACGCTGGTGCCAGTCGGCAAGGACAACGAGAGCCACATCGAAGTGACGCGCGAGATTGCCCGCCGCTTCAATTACCTGTACGGCGAGGTCTTCCCAATCCCCGATGTGCTGGTGGGCGAAGTGCCTTCGCTGATTGGCACCGACGGCCAGGCCAAGATGAGCAAGTCGCTCAACAACGCCATCTTCCTCAGCGACGACGAGAAGACGGTCAACGAGAAGGTGCGCGGCATGTTCACCGACCCCAACCGCGTCCGTGCCGACATACCCGGCCGCGTCGAGGGCAACCCGGTCTTCATCTATCACGACGCCTTCAACCCGAATACTGCCGAGGTGGATGACTTGAAGGCGCGCTATCTGCAAGGCACGGTCGGCGATGTCGAGGTCAAGAAGAAGCTGATGATCGCCATCAACAACTTCCTCACCCCTATCCGCGAACGGCGCGCCTACTACGAGTCGAAGCCGGGGCTGGTCGAGGAAATTCTGGCGGCCGGCACAGCAAAGACGCGCGCCGAGGCCGAGGCAACCATGGTGCTGGTGCGCGAGGCGATGGGCCTCTACCGCG
>JAEURB010000371.1 GCA_016788435.1 Anaerolineae bacterium
TGGCCAGCGGCGCAGGCACCGACTCAACAACCACCGCGAACGCACCCGCCGCTTCAACTGCTTCTGCGTCGCGGATGAGCTGGCGCGCCGCCTCGAGATCGCGGCCCTGCACGCGCATCCCGCCGACACGATGGACGCTCTGCGGCATCAGGCCCACATGCGCCATGACCGGGATACCCGCCGTCACCAGCCGCCGGATGGCCGGCGCGACCGGCTCGCCGCCCTCCAGCTTGACCGCGCCCACGCCGCTTTCCTGCATCAGCCGCGCCGCGTTGGCCATCGCCTGCTCGGGCGAAATCGAATAGGTCATGAACGGCAGATCGCCCACGATCAGCGGGTGCCTCGTAACTCGCGTGACAATCGCGGCGTGGTAAATCATGTGTTCCAGTGTGACTGGAATCGGCAGTTCATGCCCCTGCACCACCATGCCGAGCGAATCGCCGACGAGGATTATCGGGAAACCCGCCACCTCGGCCAGCCGGGCGCTCGACGCATCGTAGGCCGTCACCATCGCAATCGGCGTATGCCCGGCCGCCAGCTTCTGTATATCACGTACCGTCAGGCGCATTGGCGCTCTCCTCTTCCAGCAGCTGTTCCAGCGGCCCAGTGTCCGTTCCTCGTGCGCGGACCAGCGGCAGGGTGCGCAGGGCCAGCCGCACATAAAGCGCCGCTAACTCCGGGCCGGCAGCCCTCAGCGCCCGCACGTGCAGGCGAACCGTTCCCACATCCGCCCGGCTCAGTGGCCCGGTCAGCGCATCAGGCACACCCCGTTCACGCAGGTTGGCGGTAACCCCTGCCAGCAGGCCGTTCAGCACATCATCCGCCGTCTCCCGCCCGATACCCAGGCCAGTCAGCAGCCGTTCGGCTTCGGCAAACAGCGTCACCGCGTAATTGCTGGCGATGGCCAGCGCCGCATGATACTGCGCCTTGCCCCCGGCCGGGATGAGGATCGGCTGCCCACCCAGTGCAGCGGTCACTTCGAGCAGTACCTGCCGCAGTTCCAGGCCGGGGGCCTCTACAGCAAAGAACACTCTGCCCAACCCCGGCGTTTCGCCGCCCGCGAACGGATAAGCCGGGTGCAGGCTGCCTACCCGCACTCCACGCTCGGCCAAGGGCGCCAGTGCTTCAGCACCCAGCGCCCCGCTGGTATGAACCGCCGCCCGCCCCGGCACGGCAGCTTCCGCCAGTTCTGACGCCAGCGGCGCTATCGCGTCATCGGGCACGGTGAATAGCGTCAGTTCGGCGCGGGCCAGCACTGCAGCAGCGTCGGGCACAGCATCCGCACCCACCGCCCCGGCCAGCGTCCGCGCATGAGCCGGCGTGCGGCTGGTGACGGCCACTACCGGCCAGCCCTGCGCCGCCAGCAGCCGCGCCAGCGCGTTTCCCACACGCCCCGCCCCGACGATGCCGAGTGGCGGCCTCATGATGCGAGCGGGGTGGCCGTGGGAATAGGCGCGCTGATGAAAATCGTTACCTCGCACGACGCTTTGACCGTGTTGGTGATATCGAACACCATCAGCCGGAAGCGGTACTCGCCGGGCGTGTAAAACGACGGTACGAACTGGCCCAGTTCGCCCAGTTCGGTCACCGGAGTTGTACCATCGCCGGGCAGCGGCGCGAAGTTATCAAACGTCGAAGCGCCTTTCAATTCCAGCCGGTAGAACGCGAAATTATCGGTGAAAGCCACGCCGCGCACCACCACCGGCTCGAAGATCAGCATCCCGTTGGCCGGCACCTGTAGCTGCGCGTTCGGCGTATCGCAACCCACCGGCGCGGGCGAGTTCGGGATTATCGTACCAACCGGCGTCGGGGTCAGCGTCGGCGTCGGCAGCACCTGATTCGACGAGGCATCTGCACCCAGTACCACGCCGCTGGTATCCACCTGAAATTCGCCCGTCAATGGCTGCGGAGTGGGCGTGAGGAATACGCCATCTTCGGCCACCTGCGCCACCGTCGCGCCGAGATCCATCGTCTCGCGCAGGGTGGGCGCGACCACCCGCGTCAGCCCCACCACCACCAGCAGCAGTTCAGCCACAATGATGACGCCCGTCAGCGCGTTGTCCCGCCGCTCACGAGCCAGGCCGCGCTCCAGTTCATACTGCGAGCTACGCAGCATCTGGCGCGCGCCATTCAACCGCCACAGCATCAAGATCAGCAGCGCGCCGAGCAGAATGTACAGCCCGTTGGCCACCTGATCGATCAGAAATACGAAACTGGCCATGCAGCCCCGGGCGCTAGATCAGCGCGCGCAGTACCCCGTGAATGACGCTGGACATACGCGGCACGAGCAGTTTGCCCGCCTCCAGCACTTCTTCATGCGTGGCCTCCATCCCGCTGTCCACTTCGGCAATCGCGGCGTTGGTGATGCCCGACATCGCCAGCACGCGCATATGCATATGCCGGGCGACCAGCACCTCCGGCACAGTCGACATGCCCACTGCGTCGGCCCCGACCGTTCGCAGCATCCTGATTTCGGCCGGAGTCTCGAAATTCGGGCCAGACAGCCAGGCGTAGACGCCCTCGTGAACCGGTACGTTGGCCGCCTGCGCCACCGAACGGGCGACGTTCCGCAGGTCGCGGTCATACGCGCCCGACATACCGGGGAAGCGTTCGCCCAGCGAGTCGTCGTTCGGCCCGATCAGCGGATTGAGGCCGGTCATACCGACGAAGTTGAGATGGTCGTTGAGGATCATCACGTCGCCCACCCGGTAGCTGGCATTGATGCCCCCGGCGGCGTTGGTGAGGATCAGCGCTTGCACGCCCAGAAAGTGCATCACTCGTATCGGGAATGTCACCTGCTGCGCCGAATAGCCTTCGTAGAAGTGGGCGCGGCCGCGTTGCAACACCACCGGCACATCGTCGAGCTTGCCGATGACAAGTGTGCCGCTGTGGCCGGGCACGGTGGACTGCGGCCAGCCGGGAATATCGCCGTACGGGATCGTCACTGCGCCCTGTACTTCATCGGCCAGGCCGCCCAGCCCTGAGCCTAACACGATGCCCACCCGCACCGGAAGGCTGGTGCGCTGGCGGATGACGGCGGCGGCTTGCTGATATTCTGCGCTGGAAGGCATCGGTAGTTCACTCCTGAATAGCGCGGAAACGACATGGTGCATTATACCCCCGCGCCAGCCCGTTTCGTCAGCCGCCGCTCCGCCGTCTTTACGCGCTTCACATCGCTGAAAAATGTGCGAATTCTGCGCCCGCCCAACGCATTTTCGAGTGACCCATCTTTACACTCTAGAAAAGAAGATGAGGCGGGATACGCCTCCACTTGTCAACAAGGCCGATGATGGAAACCAGCGCCGAACTTGCCCTCGCCCGCTACACCGAAATCTACGAGAAGGTCTACGCCCATGCGCCGAAAGATGTGCGCATTCTGAGCGGCGACTGGCTGATCGTGAACGGGGCGCAGATGCGAGCCAGCGAACTGGCGCAGATGACCGGTCTGCTGGAAATCGAGTACGCCGTCAAACAGGGCCGCAAGCGTAATCTGGCCTCCCGCCTGACGAACTGGCTCTATCCGGCAAGAAGCTGAAAGTTGCGAATTGAAAGCTGAAAGTAAAGTTTCGCGTTTCGCGCTACGCCTGACCCTGAGGGTTTCAGCCTCGGGCGCTTTCCTGGGCACTATTTCCCTCAAATAGCCCTCATGCGCTCATCTCTCAATTCACATCAGGCGCACCTTTGAACTACTGCTTCGTTCAACTTTCAACCTTCAACTTTCAACTTCCTCTCCTCCTCACCCCAGTCCCGCCCGGCGGCGTTCCTCATCGTAGTCGGCGGGCGTGTCCACGTCACGCAGAATGCTGTCGGTATTCACCTCGACGTGATAGATCCGGTCCGCGTAGCGGTTGATCACGTCGCGCGGCGCGCCGCCAGTTTGCGCCAGCAGTTCCGGCCAGTAGCGGCGGTCAATCAGCAGCGGGTGGCCGCGCCGCCGCTCGAAACTGGGGATGATGATGTCGCCCTTCCCCTCGGCGTAGGCCGCCAGCAGCGCAGTGATGACGGCTGGCTGCACACGCGGTTGATCGCCCAGCACGACGAGCGCCGCTGCAACGTTGGCCGGCAGCGCGCGCAGCCCAGTTTGCAGCGAGGACAGCATTTCGCCCCGCGCATAGTCCGGGTTGTAGGCCGTGTCCACGTCATAAGTGGAGGCCGCGCGGGCCACATCGTCGGCATTGTGGCCGGTGACGACGACCATCTCGCGCAATCGCGACAGCATCAGTTGGTGCAGGATATGTTCGAGGATCGTGCCGTGTTCCCAGGGGAGCAGTATTTTCGGCTGGCCCATCCGGCTGGATAGCCCGGCGGCCAGCACGACCGCCCCCACCCGCCGCTGCACCTCATAGGCGGGGTCGCTGGCGCGTGAGCTGCCCAAGGCAACCGCCGCTACGCGCGGCTCGGCCAGTGCCAACTGCGCGATCAGCCGGGCGCGCCCGCGCTGATAGCCTTCGCGCGCCGCGCCGTTCAGCCAAATCACGACCCGCGCGCCATCCGGCACATTCCGCAGCCCGAACGCCGGGTCACGCAAGGCCTGCGCCACCCAGGGTGACTTGACCGGCGCGCCCAGCGGGAAGCCATAGGCCTCCTCCAGCGCCGCCGCGTTCATCACATGTTCCTCGTCAAACGGCTGGCCCAACACGGCCATGCCCGCCATCGGCACCACCAGCGTCGCCGTGCGCGGAATGGCCGGTTCGTGCGGGCGCGGCGCTTTCAGCAGCAGGCCACGCGCGCCATCCGCCTCGACCAGCAGCACGTCCGAGTCAACCTGGTCGGGCATTTCAGCAAGCCAGACCACGCTCGGCGCGTGAGCCTTGTTATCGTAAATCCCGCCGTGAACGAGGACGATGCGGTCGCTCTCCAATGCGGCAGACAGGCGTTCCGGCGGTTCCAGGTCGCTCAATGCGCGCGGGAAAAGCTGCACCTGATCCACGCCCAGCCGCGTCGTGGTAGTCACCAACACGCGCCAGCCCAATTCGGCCAGCTCGTGCGCCAGCGCCACCATGGTCGAAGTCTTGCCGCCCGCGCCGGTCAAGGCCACGACCTCGCCCCGCTGCACCCCGAATGCCTGATGCAGCTTCATACAACCTCACCCCTCGCTCCCCTCTCCATAGGAGAGGGGAAGAAAGGACTGGGCGGCCTGCGCGACGGCCGCTCCCCTTTTCCTGTGTTCGGAGAGGGGGCCGGGGGGTGAAGTTTCGTTCGGGCGTCCTGGCGCTTCGTTGAGCTTTTCATGGCGTCGCAAACAGCCGTTCGCGCACCTGCGGGGCGGAAAGCACCGCCTCCAGCACGCCGCCGCCGATGGCCAGCGATTTGTCGGAAATGGTGAAGCAGTGTTCCGGCGCCACGCGCGGGTCGAGGTCGCCCACCTTCATGCCCGCCTGCACCGCCACGCGCTCGTGGATCAGCCCGCGCAGCACCCCGGCGAACGGCGCGCGAATCTCCCCACCCCCCACCTCGGCGACCAACGCGCCCTCGTCCAGCACATCGCCAATTTGAGCATAGGCGTGAACGTGGCCACTGGCCGGGGCGCGCAACACGCGGGAATGTGTCTTCAGGCCGATAGTGCCCGGTTCGCCAGTATCCGCTTCGGCGCTCCCGGCCCGGATGACGCGGCCCAGGTAATGCCCGCGATTCGTCTCGATCACAGCATGGCAGTCCGCGCCCGCCACGTAGCCCGGCCCCAGGGCGATCACCAGCGGCGCGTCGGTCAGCCGTGTGCCGGGGTTGCGCTTCTCCATCCGCGCATCCACCACGACGGCCGGGCGCAGCGCAGCCAGCGACTCACCAGCGGGGTCAATCAGCACGGGCACTTCCCCGGCCGCCAGCGCCGCTTCAAGGCCGGCCACATCCGTCAGCCTGGCCGTCATGTCCTCGACCGCCCGAATGCCCTCGTACACGGCATCGCCAAACGAAACTGCCCGGCGCACCAGCAGCGGCGCGGGCAGTTCGAGGACGATGACCGGAAACCCGGCGCGATGGAGACGGGCAACGACCCCGCTGGCTAGGTCGCCGCCCCCGCGAACGACGACCCGCGCCCCACTAAAGGTCGCCGACGCCATGAGCGCGCAGGGCCGGCACGACTTTATCGGGGATGAACGGTAAGTCAGTCAGCCACACGCCGGTCGCGTCGTGAATGGCGGCCGCAATCGCGCCGGCCAGCGGGATCAGCGGCATTTCGGCCATGCCGCGCGCGCCCCACGGGCCAATCGGGTCGGCGTGTTCAAGAATCACCGACTTCACCTCGGTGGGCACGTCCAGCACGGTCGGGATCAGATAGCTGGAGAGATACGGGTTGCGTACCTGGCCATCCTTCACGACCAGATGCTCCATCACTGCGTAACCGATGGCCTGCACCACCGCGCCCTCGATCTGCCCCTGCACCAGCTGCGGATTGATAGCGAAACCCACATCGTCGGCGCAGACCACGCGCAGCACATGCACGAGGCCGGTTTCGATATCCACCTCGACCTCGGCCAGTTCTGCCACATAGCCATAGGCGAAGTTCGGCTCGCTCTTGCCCGTCATCGGGTCGTAGGGCGTCGTGCGCGGCGGGCGATACTGG
>JAEURB010000407.1 GCA_016788435.1 Anaerolineae bacterium
GCAGTAGGCGATGAAGTCATTTTGAATGGCCCTGTTGCATCGGAACGATCACACTGTCACACTATTCAACCAACCGAGTATAACCTGAGCACCTCACCCATTCGAAGGACAGCCCCAAGATGACCGAAACGGCCGACCTGATTGTGCTCGGCGCGGGGGCGGCCGGCAGCGCCGCCGCTTATCATGCTGCGCGGCGCAACCTGCGCGTGGTGCTGCTCGAACAGTTTGAGATAGACCACCAGCGTGGCAGTTCCTACGGCGCGTCACGCATCATCCGTTACGCTTACGACCACCCGGCCTATGTCCGGCTGGTGAGCGCCGCCTACCCGGCCTGGGCGGAACTGGAACGCGAAGCGGGCGAAACGCTGGTCTACCCCACCGGTGGTGTGGACATCGGGCGGCGCGGTGAACCGCCATTCGAGGCGACACTTCAAACGCTGCGCGACGAAGAGATTCCGTTTGAACTACTCGATCCGGCCGAGGCGGAGCGCCGATTCCCGCAGTTCCGCCTCGATGCGGACATGCTGATGATCTATCAGGCCGATGCCGCCGTCCTGCCCGCCTCGCGCTGCGTGCGCGCCCACGTTCGCCTCGCCGAACAGTACGGAGCTGTGGTTCACGCAGGCGAACCTGTGCAGAGCATCGAACTTCGTGACCACGGCGTGACGGTTCGCACCGCCCGGCAAACCTATTCGGCGGCGGCGATGGTACTGGCCGCTGGTGCATGGGCGAACGACTTGCTCGCGCCGCTGGGCTTCCCGCTGCCGCTGCGCCCGGTGCGCTGCCAGGAAAACTACTTTGCGCCGCTGCACCCCGCCAGCTACGAAACCGGCGTCATGCCAGTGTTCGTCGCGCATTTGCCAGAATACCCGTTCCGCCCCTACGGCCTGCCCTCGCTCGATGGCAGCGGGTTCAAGCTGGGGCAGCACGGCGGGCCGGACTTCGACCCGCACCGCGCCGGCCGGCCCATGGACGAAGACGCGCTCGCCAGTGTTCGCCAGTTTGCCGAACGCCATCTGCCGGGCGCGACCAATCAACATCTTTCGAGCCGCGTGTGCCTGTATACCATGACGCCGGATGAGCACTTCATCGTGGATGCCCACCCCGCCCACCCGAACCTGATCGTAGGCGCCGCCTGTTCGGGCCACGGTTTCAAGTTCAGTCCGGTGCTGGGCAGCATCCTCGTTGATCTCGCCACAGAAGGCGTGACCCTGCACGATATTTCGCTGTTCCGTGCCAATCGCTTCTCTGAGGACTAAACCCGCATGACGAACCTGCGTGAACAGTTCCTGCTCGACCCGGAAATCGTCTTTCTCAATCATGGCTCGTTCGGGGCCTGCCCGATTCCGGTGTTTGACGAATACCAGCGCTGGCAGCGCGAACTGGAGCGCCAGCCTGTCAAGATGCTCGGCCGCGAGGTGGACGGCTTGCTACGCGAAGCGATGAAGCCGCTGGCTACGTGGCTGAATGCAGACGCCGCCGACTGCGTGTTTGTGCCGAACGCCACGACCGGGGTCAACATCGTCGCCCGTTCGCTCAGGTTGAACGAAGATGACGAAGTGCTGACCACCGACCACGAATATGGGGCGTGCAACTACACGTGGGAGTACGTGTGCGAACAGGCAGGGGCGCACTACGTGAAGCAGGCTATCCCGCTGCCCGTTTGCCCGGCGGATGAGTTCATCGAGCGCGTTTGGGCGGGCGTCACTCCGCGCACGCGCGTCCTGTTCCTCTCGCACATCACCTCGCCCACCGCCCTCGTCTTCCCGCTGGCGGAACTCGTGGCGCGGGCGCGGGCGGCCGGCATCGTGACTGTGATTGACGGCGCGCATGTGCCGGGCCAAATCCCGCTCGACCTAAGTGCGCTCGACCCCGATTTCTACACCGGCAACTTCCACAAGTGGCTGTGCGCGCCGAAAAGCTCGGCCTTCCTGTATGCGCGCAAGGAACAACAGGCCGGCCTGACCCCGAATATCATCAGTTGGGGCGGGCATGAAACAGACTTCGGCCTGCGCCAGCAGCGCCAGGCCACCCGCGACCCGGCCTCGTATCTGGCGACACCGGCCGCCCTCGCCTTTCAGCAGGAGCACGATTGGGAGAGCGTGCGCGCCGCCTGCCACGAATTGGCGGTTGTGGCAGGGCGTGCGCTGGCCGACGTCAGCGGTTCCCCCCCGCTGACGCCTGATGGCGCGTGGCTGGGCCAGATGGCGGCCGCCGAGCTTCCGGTACAGCCCGAACTGGCCAGCGCCATCAAAACGCGGCTGTATGATGTTCACCGCATCGAAATCCCGATTGTCGTTTGGCAGGGCCGGGTCTTTATTCGCGTCTCGTTCCAGGGCTACAACACGGCCGCCGAACTGGAAATACTATGCGCGGCGCTGGCCGAAACGCTGGGTTCAGTCGCCTGAGATTCAGCGTCTGTACGCAATCGGATGATAAACGCGGAGAGGGCGCATATCGGTGCGCCCTCTCCGTTCCATGCATGCGTTTGCCACGACCCCTACTGCGGCAGCACGAAGACCGCTGTCGTGCGCGGCGGCACGGTGAACGCGCCACTCGCCGCATCGAAGGCGGCTTCGCGCACGACAGTATCGGCGGAGGCCGCCAGCACCGGGTGCAGCGCGTACTCGTCCGTCAGCCCATCCACTGCGATGGTCTGTGCTTCGCCCGTGGCGTTGAAGATCACGATCACGTCCTGATAGGCGGGGTCAAGGTCGTCACCGGCCAGGTCGGACAGGCGCATGCCGATGACGCCCGGAACCTGATTTGGCCCGGCGTTGAAGAAGCTCAGGCGATCCAAGATGTCAGCAGCCGTTTGCAGGCGGAACAGCGGCGAACTGAAGCGGATTTGCAGCCATTCGCGGAACAGCGCGTTCTGCAGCTCGGCATCGGCCTGCGTCGTGTCGCGGTTCGGGTCGCCGAGAATCGCCGCCATCAGTTCCCAGTTGCCACCGTTCTTGTCCTCAATCGGCAGACCGTGGCCCCAGTTGTTGCCCGCCAGCGTCCAGTCGAGGCTATTGAACCAGTCGCCGCTGTTATAGCTGTCACGGTCCATGGACTTCGAACGCAGGATGTCGTCACCGGCGTGGAAGAATGGCACGCCCTGCCCGAGCGCGGCCAGGCTGAGCGCCAGATTGTTCATCCGAATCCGGTCGGCCGTCGTCAGTTCTTCGGCCGACTTCAACTGCACGGCATCCCAGATCGTCTCGTTGTCGTGTGCCGACACGTAGTTGATGTTCTCTTGTGGATCTCCCGTATAGCCAGCGGGGTTGCCGTTGTAATCCACCTCGGCGGCCGAGACTTCTACCCCTTCCGCGTTCACGAAGCGGAAATCGGCCAGGCTGCCGGCCAACCCAGCGCGAATCCAGTCCTCATAGGTGAGGAGGCGGGCAAGCTGCTCATCGGCGCTGCGCTGTTCGCGTGCGTTCGGCGCATCGAACAAGCCGGTAGCGAAGCCCTGCTCCTGCACATCGCTGAACGGGCTGCCACCACGCACCGCGTCACGCAGGCGGTCGTTGAAGACGCCGATGCCGGTTCCGGCGATGTTGAGCTGCGTGGCGTTGAACCCGCGCGCGTTGTTCGCCACTTCACCGAAGTCCCAGCCCTCACCGTAAACGTAGATGCCTGGGCCGTCCACGCCATCCGTTTCCAGCGTCAGCGAGTCGAGCATAGTACGCACGTCCACCATATTGCTCAGCATATGGTGGCCCATCAGGTCGAAGCGGAAGCCATCTACGCGGTAAGCAGTCGCCCACACGCGCAGCGAGTCAAGCATCAGCTTTTCCATCATCGCGTGTTCGGTGGCGGTGTTGGCGCAGCAGGTGCTCGATTCGACGCGGCCCTTGTCGTTCAGGCGGTGGTAGTAGCCGGGCACAATGCGATCCAGCACGGCCAGCGGGCTTTGACCGGCCGCGTTGGTGTGGTTGTAGACGACATCCATCACCACGCGTAGGCCATCTTTGTTGAGCGCCTGCACCATCTCGCGGAACTCAAGGATGCGCGCCGGACCATCGGGGTTGGTCGAATAGCTGCCTTCGGGCACGGTGTAGTGCAGCGGGTCGTAGCCCCAGTTGAAGGCATCGTCGTCGCGCGTTTCATTGACCAGCGCCTGCTGCTCCGGGCTGTCGGGCGGCAGGGCTTCCAGCGCCGCGCGGCCGGGTTCCTGGCGCTCGGCCTCGTTCTCGTTGATGGTGGCGATATCGAAAGACGGCAGCAGATGGATGTGGGTCAG
>JAEURB010000422.1 GCA_016788435.1 Anaerolineae bacterium
CCCGGCGGTCACTGCGGCCCCGCTTGCTGCGCCGGTCTACACGGCCCCGGCTGCCAGCCCCGATATCGAGATCCTCGAGGTCACGAAGATGCGCTCGCGCATCGCATCGCGCATGCTCGAGAGCAAGCAGCAGACGCCGCACTTCTACGTGACGGCGGTGGTGGATGTCGAAGCGCTGCTGGCCCTGCGCGCCCAGATCAACGCCGCGCTGGATGACGAACGCAAAGTCAGCGTCAACGATCTGATCGTCAAGGCGGCGGCGCTCACGCTGCGCCAGTTCCCGAACCTGAATTCGCACTTCTACGGCGACAAGATCGTGCGCTACAAGCGCATCAACGTCGGAATCGCCGTGGCCTTGCCTCAGGGCGGCCTGATGAATGTGGTGTCGAAGGACGCCGATAAGACCTCGATCTCGACCATCGCCCGCCAGAACAAGGAGATGATCGCCCGCGCCCGCGACAACAAAGTGAGGCCCGATGATATTCAGGGCAGCACCTTCACCGTCAGCAACCTCGGCGCGTACGATGTGGACGAGTTTGCGGCCATCATCAACCCGCCTGAAGCCGCCATCCTGGCCGTGAGTACAGCGGCCAAGGTGCCGGTCGTCAAGGCGGATGGCACGCTCGGCGTGGGCAGCCGCATGAAACTGACCGTGAGCGTGGACCACCGCGTGAGCGACGGCGCGGAAGGCGCGCAGTTCCTGCAGGCGCTCAAGAAGCTGCTCGAAACGCCGATGCAGTTGCTGGTGTGAGAGAAGTTGAAAGTTGAAGGTTGAAAGTTGAAAGGGCTGGCCGGTTGGCTGGCCCTCTTTGTTTGCTGTATACAAGGACTGATAATGAGTGGTTTATCAATCTGCTTTCGTTCTATGCTAGTTCAGGAACAAGGCCTGAAGAGGAGATTTGCCAATGCGTGCAGTTCTTAGGTTGCTTCTGCTGTACCTGTGTCTTGGCGCGTTCGCGGCGTCGGCGCAGGACGATCGTGTGCCGATTCTGGTCGTGTTGGCGAGCGTGCCGGATACGCCCGAGTCGCGCGCCACATTCTCCTACGCCGATTACGCGGCCATCATGGGCGAAGCAGAAGGCGATGACCGGTTTCCGCCGCTGCTGCAGGTGTACTCCGGGCCGTCGCTGGCCTATGCGTCGCTTCGGCTGGAGGAGCAGGAACGGCTGATTGGCGTGCCGTTCTTCGCCATCGAACAAGCGGCCAGCTGGGGTCTGCCGCCGGGGATGGTCACTGTGTTTCAGGGCGCGTTCGAGGCCGAAGCGGTGCAGGCAGCCCTTGAAGCGCGAGAGTTCACCACCTCGGAATTGAATGGCCTGCCGCTGTTCTGCGGGGCGGCGGGTTGTGACCAGGGGATGAGGAGCAATCTCGAGGTACGCGAGCCGGGCGATCCCTTTGGCGGCGAACTAGCTCGTCAGCAGCCGGTACTGTTCGTGCCGCTGGAAGGGGTGAACCAACTCCTCAGTTCGGCCCTGATTGAAACGGTCGAGCTCAGTTCGGAAGTGGTTGCCGGAGAGGCGCTCTCGCTGGCGGACAACCCGGAGGTGCAGGCCGCGGTAGACGCCGCCGCACTGGGCGGGCTGCTGCGGCAAGCGCTGTTTACCGACGCAGAGTGGATTGGGCCTGCGCCGGACGGAGCCAAGCCGCTGCCACCGTACCGGCTGGCCGTGCTGGGCGAGGCGCAGACGGAGGACCGCCTGAGCGCCAGTGTGACGCTGGTGTACGAGACGCTGGATGAAGCTGAAGCCGCGGCCGCTGCCCTCGAAACGCGGCTCGCCAGCTATGAATCGGTGCGCGTTGAGCGGCCGTATGCCGATCTGCTCGACGAGCGCGGGATTGTGGCTACGTTCAGCGCGGTGGAAGATGCCGAGACCGGGCTGGCTGTGGCTCAGGTCGTGTTCAGTGGGCCGGATGACGCGCTCGGTTACCGGTTGTTGGTGCAGGGGCTGTATAACCGTGATTTGGGCTGGCTGGGAATGGACTAGAGATCCACGACCTGCTCTTCGCTCCACCTGCTCGCGGCACGCGGGAAATATGGGAGAGGGGCGAGACAATGTCTGGGGTGAGGGGTTGTTGACGCAGCCCCAGGCCCGCCCTGGCGTTCCTGGCATTCTTCGGGTTGTCTTTTTCCGTGTCTTTGCCGTTCACGCTCCCCGCTGACTTGCGAACAGATGTGCAACTCATGGTATCATGGCGCAAAACGTTGGGATTTGGTTTGCCTGCGTAATGGGAGCGCCACATGGATACCTCCGCGCTGTTCGTTGGCTTCGCGGCCGGGCTGCTGATTGGGGCGGTCGCGGCGGCGGTCATCGTCTACACGCTGTTCGAGCGCCAGCGCCGGGCCAGCAGCGAGGCCCTGATCGAGACGCTGCGCCTGCAGGTGGCCGAGTTGACGCGGCAGGCCAACCGGGAAGCCAGCGCCGAACTGCTGCAGATGGCCGGCACGCAATTTGACTCACAACTGAGCAAGCACAGCGCGGTCGTTGAAGGCGAGAAGGCGCTGATTGACCAGCGCGTGACCGAACTCACAGGCCGCCTGGGGCAAGTCGAGGCGCTGATCGGTGAGTTTGAGCAAAGCCGCGCCGAACGGCTGGGGGCGCTGGGTGAAGAATTGCGCTCGCTGACCGCCTCGACGGACAAAATCGGGCAGGCGCTGACCTCGAACAAGGCGCGCGGCCAGTGGGGCGAGCGCATCGCTGAAGATGCCATTCGCGCCATCGGCCTGATCGAAGGGTTGCACTATAAGACGCAAGTGAAGGAATACAAGAATGGCACCGAAACGCAGCCCGACTTCACCTTTTTCCTTCCTTTGGACAAGCGCCTCAATATGGACTGCAAGTTCCCGCTGGCGAACTACCTGCGCGCTTTGGAAGCAGAAAGCGAATCAGAACGCCAGAGGTACATGAAGACCTTTCTGAAGGATGTTCGGATGCGCGTCTCTGAGGTGACCACCCGCAACTATATCGCCCCTGAACATGGCACAGTTGACGTAGCCCTCATCTTTATTCCCAACGAGTCACTTTACCAACTCATCCATGAGAACGACCCAACTCTGCTGGACTTCGCACGAAGCCAGAAGGTCGTTCTCGTCTCACCATACACACTTTATATGGTGCTGGCCGTTATCCGCGAAGCAGTGGATAACTTCACTTATCAGGAAAAAGCCCAGCAGATCGCCACCTTGATGCGTGAGTTTCGCAAAGAATGGCTCGCTTATACGGGGAAGTTGGTCGAAGTACGGAAGCAACTCGACTTGGCACATAACAAGTTTTCCGAATTGTTGGGGGAGCGTACCACTCGCCTCGACAAGGCGCTGGAGGCGGTGGCGCTGTACGGTGACGAGGCCGCCGCGACCGAACAACTGCCACTGGCGGCGGAGGAATAGGGCGCGGGCGTCCACGTCCTGAACCTCACTCCCCAGTCTCCTCTCCATCCTGGAGAGGTTGAGGGGGCGACACCAGTGTTTCGGCCCTCGTCGCCTGTCCAGAGTGGAGGAGGAAACAAACACCCCCTCTCCGAGGCGGAGAGGGGGCCGGGGGTGAGGTTCGGGCGTGGAATCCCTTACCTTGAGCCTATTGGGGTGAGGTTGCCGGTCACATATTGGTCAGGCTGGCGCGCACCTCGTCGAGGAACTCGCGCTTGATGCCGGCCAGCAGGTCGCTCTTGTAGAGCACGTGCAGGTCGTTCAGGCGCTGGGCCTCGGCCGGGCTGAGCGTCTCGTTGGTGACGACGAGGATCGGAATGGCCATCGTCTCCGGGTTATTGCGCAGCTCCTCGATGACCGCGAAGCCGTCCATGCCGGGCATTCGCAGGTCGAGCAGGATCAGATCCGGGCGGCGGCGGGCGACGAGGGCGATGCCTTCCTTGCCGCCGGGTGCGCTGAAGACGCGGAAGCGGCCCTGCTCGTTGAGCATTTCGGTGAGCAGGCGCACGCTCTCCGGCTGGTCATCAATGATCAGGATGCGCTCGGTGCGGCTGTCGCGTTCGGCTTCGTTGACGGCCTGGGCCAGCGTTTCCGGGCTGAACGGGCGGCGCAGGGTGCGGAAAGCGCCCGCATCCACCGCTTGCCGCGCTACGTCGGCCAGTGAGACGATGATGACCGGAATATCGCTGGTGTCGTCACGGCCCTTCAGCCGGCCGAGGATCTCCCACGACGCGCCATCGGCGAACGACGCCTCCATAATGATAGCGGTCGGGTGGAGGCCGCTGGCCATCGCTCCGGCCTCCAGCGGAATGGTGGCTGTGTACACGTCGTAGCCTTCGCGCTGGAGCAGGCGGCGGTACTGATCCACCATGTCCGGGTTGTCCTCGATGAGCAGGATCTGCCGCTTGACGAGTGATTGGCCACCGGGGCCAGCCGACGGAAGCTGAACTTCCTCGGTTTGCTTCTTCTGCACGACGGGGCGTGGCAGCACTTCGGTATCGTACGTGCCATTACCGTGGCCGTTGCTTCCGTTACCGGCAGATGAGGCCACCAGCGACGGCGCGGCGCCTTCCGGCTGGTCACTGTATTCACCCGGTTCGACGGGCAGGACGACGCTGAAAGTCGAGCCGACGTTGATCACCGATTCGACTTCCAGCGAACCACCCATCATCTCGATCAGCGACCGGGCGATAGGGAGGCCGAGGCCGGTGCCACCGACGGTGCGCGTCAGTGACGAGTCCACCTGGCGGAAGGCTTCGAAGAGCAGCGGGATATCTGGCTCGGCAATACCGATACCGGTGTCAATGACATCGGTGCGCACCATCTCACGGCCGGTTCCAGACTCGGTCGTCTTGTACGAACGGATGGTGATCGCGCCTTCGCGAGTGAACTTGGCCGCGTTCGAAACCAGGTTCAGCAGCACCTGGCGGGTACGCAATTCGTCGCCGAAGGCCCTGGGCAGGCCTGGCCCGATCTCGACGTGGATGTTGATCAGCTTGTCCTTGACGAGGCCAATGCCAATCGAGCGCACTGCGTCCACGACGGCCTTCATATCGAAGTAGTCGAAGTGCAGGTCCATCTTGCCGGCGGCGATCTTGGCCTGGTCGAGGATGTCGTTGATCAGGTTGAGCAGATGGATGCCGCTGTTGTAGATGGTCGAGAGGTCCTGCTCCTGCATCTCGGTGAGTGGGCCGTCAATGCCCTTCAGGATGACCTTGCTGAAGCCGATGATCGAGTTGAGCGGCGTGCGCAGCTCGTGGCTCATGTTGGCGAGGAAGTCACTCTTGAGGCGGTCCAGCTCGCGCAGTTGTTCGTTGGTCTCCTGCAACTGCTGGAGCAGCGTTTGGCTTTGGATGATGGCCGACAGCGAACCGGAGAGCGTCAGCATCAGCGTGAGCGCCTGCGACCCGAAGGCGTTGGCGACGTCACTTTCGACGAGCATGACGCCGGCCAACTGCGCGCCACTGGCCAGCGGCACGATGATGGCCGAGCGGGCGGCGGCGGCGATGGGCGCGTAGTTCGGGGCATTGAACAGCGAGCCGATGATGACCGGGGCGCGTTCGCGGCCGGCCGACGCCACCACATGCTCACCGTCGAGCGGGATTTCCGGCAGGTCTTCGAGCGGCATTTGTGACGAGCCGGCCAGCGCGACCGGGTGCAGAGCGAGTACCTCATTGCCGTAGGCATCATACAGCGCACGCGGCAGGTAGATGACCGCCGACAGCGCATCCAGCGAATTAACCAGTTCGGCTGCCACGCTGTCGAGGGCCTCGGTCAGCGATTCCGACGAGGCGGCAGCGTTGGTGACGCCGAAGAGGAAGGTCATTTCACTGGCGCGCTGGCTCGATTGCTCGAACAACTGGGCGTTATCAATGGCGACCGCGATCTGGCCGGTAAGCGTGGTGAGCACGGCCACGTCGTCGTCATCGAAGAAATTGGGCTGGTTCGACTGCACGTCCAGCGCGCCGACCACCTGGCCCTTGAGGATAAGCGGGATGGCCATTTCCGAGCGCGTATTGGGGAGCAGCGGATTAGGATGGTGAACCACGCGGGCGTCGGCGGTATCCGAGGCAATCACCGGTTTGCCGGTCGCCGTCACCTGGCCAATGACCGACTGTGACCCGCGCTGCAGCTTGTGATTGTTCTCCAGCAGCTGGCGGCCAGCATCGCCAGTGCTGGCGCGCAGCACGGCGTAGTCGTCCATCTCGTCCATCAGAAAGATTTGAACGTGGTCATAACCGAACTGGGTACGGATCGAGTCCACCAGCCGGGGCAGCAGGAAGCTGAGGTCGAGGATGGAACTGGCGATGGAGCTGACCTGGGCGGAGGTGGCAAGCTGGCGGGCGCGACGTTCGGTTTGCTGCACCAGGCGCGAGGCGTCGAGCCGCAGGCCGGCCTGCTCGGCGAAGGAACTGAAGATACGGGTGTCACTGTCTTCGAACGGCGTCACCTCACGCGAGCCGAGAACGAGCGCGCCAATCGGGCGGCCGGTGCTGTGCAGGGGCAGGATGGCGGCCGCGCGCAGGCCGAGGCTTTCGAGGCCGAGCGCCTCCAGCGGGCCGATGCGCGAGTCGGACTGAATATCGGGGCTGACCAGCACATCAGGCGAGGCCAGCAGCGGCCAAGCGGGGAACTGCTCAGGCGTAAAGGCCGTACCCTCAATGCTCGGGCCGCCATCGCCCTGCCAGTCAGCCGTCACGGTTGCGGCCGCTTCGGGGTGATTCCAGTCGCCACGGCTCAACTGGACGATGAAGATCTGCGTCAGGCGGCCGTTGTTGAGGTAATGCTGCACGATTTCGATCACATCGGCCGGCGTTCGGGCATCGGCCAGGGCGCGCGACGCTTCATACAGCACGCTCGTCTCGCGCAGGTTGGCCTGAATCTGGTCGAGCAGCAGTATGTTGTCGGCCACCACTGAGGCGCTGTCGGCGACCGCGCTCAGATAGCGCACGTCACCCGCGGCGAAGTGATGCGGCTGATGGTAGCCCACAACCAACGCGCCGGCAGGCTGGCCCTGCGCACGCAGATGAACCATACCGACGGCGCGCACCGTACCCAGCACGGCGATGGCCTGCTCGAAGGCGGACGGTTCGGTGGTAGCGCGCAGGTCATCCACGAAGAGCGTCGCCGGGCCTTGCAGGGCGGCGGTCTCGACGATCAACGCGCCGAAGTCCACCGGAGCGCCGTCCAGGTTGATGTTGAACAGGCTCACCGGTTGCCCCTCGCTAACGAGGACGGCGGTAAAAACGTCCGGGTTCAGGTATTCGAGCGAGGTCTTGATGGCGGCCGACAGCGCCTCGGCGTCGCGGCTGGCGCTGATGCCGGTCGTCGCGTTGTAAAGGGCGGCCGTTTCCTGCAGCGCGACCTGCGTGCTGGCGAACAGCGACCGGTTTTCGAGCGCGACGGCTGCGCTTTCGGCCAGCGTCGAAACGAATTGCTCACGGCTGAACACGTCGTGCGGACGGTCGTAGGTGAGCACCAGCCAGCCGAGCGGCACGTCGCGGCGTGACCGCGCGCGCAGTGGCAGCGAAACCAGTGCCTGCACATTGGCCTCGGCCAGCGCGGCCTTGACCGATGGGAGCAGGCTGCTGCGCGCAACATCGTCATGAATGACGGTTTGCGGGATCAGCAGTTCGGCCGGCAGCGGGAACGCGCCGCGCTGGCCGGAGAGCGACCGGGCGACGCGCGCGCCATCGCCCTGCTCGTCGAGCAGCAGCACGAAGATGTCGCTCGGCTCATCGAGCGAAAGCTGCGCGATGACCTGATCGAGCACGTCGCCGGTTTCGGCGGCCTCGGCCAGGGCGCGGGTCGCTTCGTAGAGGGCCACGGTGTCGCGCAGGTTGACTTGCAGCGAATTTTCCAGACTGCGCAGCGGCGTGATGTCTTCAAACGCCGCCACGATGGCTGTCACGTTGCCCTGCGCGTCAATCAGCGGCGCGGCGTTGACGAGCAGCGCCGTGTCTCCTCCGGTCGGGCGATGGATAGATACGTCGTCAGTGGCGATCTGCTGCTTGCGCCGGGCAGCGGCGAAGATCGGCAGTTCGTCGGCCGGATAGGGCTGGCTGGAACCGGCGCGATAGATGCCGAGCGCTTCGACATTGAACGGCACATCGGTATCCACCCCGCCGAGCAGATTCTGGGCTTGCTGGTTGGCCTGAAGCGGCTTGAAGCTGACCGGGTCGAGCACCAGCACACCAGCGGGCAGCGTCTCCAGAATAGTACGCAGGGTTTTCCGTTCGCCTTCGGCCGTCAGGAACAGGCGGCGATTCTCGACCGAGATACCGATCTGGGCGGCGAGCGTGACCACGAGCTGCTCGTCGCGCTCGTCGAGGTCGGCATCGTCCAGGCTGCGGCCGATGGACAGTACGCCGACGGACTTCTCACCAGCGCGCACCGGGTAAAGGATGTGCTTGCCGAGCAGCTCGATGTCGTAGAGCGTCAGCTCGGTATACAACGGGAAACCGACCGGGTCGTTGACGAGCAGCGGGTGGTTCTCGCGGAAGACGGCCGCCAGCGGCGCATCGGCGTTGATCGGCAGCGGTTCGCTGGGCGGCGCGGTGTCGTCGCTGAAGCGGCTGAGGACCGACAGCAGGCGTTCGCCGTTCTCGTCGAGCAGCAGCAGTTCCCAGCGGTCGTAGTGGGCCACCTGAGCGATGCGCTCGAACACGCCGCCGAGACTGTCGGTGAACTCGGCGCCCACACGGCTGGCAAGCTGGCCGGCTTCGGCGAGGGCGAACGCGCGCTGCGCCTGATCCTGCGCCTCGTCGTAGAGCGTGAGGCCTTCGAGCGCGACGGCCATCTGGTCAGCAATGGCGACGGCGAAGCGGCCAAACTCCTCGTCATACAGGCCGGGATAGTCGCTTTCCAGCAGCACGAGGCCGAACCAGCGCTGGCGGGTGTGGACCGGGGCGAGCAAGGCGCTTTGGCTGCCGTGCTGGCCAAGCAGCGCCTGGAGCGCCGGATGGCCGCTCAGATCGCCGCGTGAGCGGGCGGTGACCAGACCACCGGCCTCTTCGACAATCTGAACCAGCGGGATGGTGCTGGCCGCCAGGCGGATACTGCCCTCGGCCTCGCTGCCCTCGTCACGCGTCCACAGGTAGCCCAGCTCGTAGTACGGAGCGTCCTTCGTTTGGGTGGGCGAACAGAGCAGCACCGACAGGCGTGAAGTCGCAGGGGCGGCGCTGGCGAGATGCTCGGCGGCGGCGCTATACACAGCACGCGGGCTGGCCGCGCCGGTGATGGCGCGCGTAGCGGTATACAGGCGGCGCGTTTCGCTCAGTGCGCTTTCGGTTTGCTCGAACAGGCGCGCGTTCTCGATGGCGATGGCGACACGGTCGGCAACGGCGCGCAGCAGAGCCTCGTCCTCGTTGGAGAACTGTTCGCCGCTGGCGCTCAGATTGCCGACCACTTCGCCGCGAATGGCAATTGGGATATTCGTGCCCTCGCCGTTTGCCGGGGCGGGCGGGACGTCTTCGGCGCTTTGAACCTGCATCAGATCATAGACGTAGGATTGGCCGGAAGCGCGGGCCGCCGCTTCTTCCCACACCGTGCGGGTAAGCTGGCGATTGAGCACGTCAATCTGCTCGATGCGTTCCTGCGACTGCTGAAGCAGGCGGGCGTTGTTGATGGCGATGGCGATTTGGTCCGACAGAACGCGGTACGACTGCATGTCGTCGTCTTCGAAGGCGTTCGAGCGCGTGGCCTGCAGGTCGAGCACGCCGATGACCTCGCCGGCCAGGCGCAGCGGGTAGGCCATTTCAGCGCGGGTATCGGGCAGGAGCGGGTTGAAGCGCCAGGGCGCATCGCCGGGGTTGGATGTGTCGTTGACGATCATCGGCGTGCCGAACTCAGCGGCCTGGCCGACCAGCGAATTTGAGCCGACCGCGAGGCGGTGCTTGCGCTCCAACAGGCGGCGGCCGGCGTCGCCGGTGCTATAGACCAGCACGGCATCTTTGCCCACGTCGTCAATCAGGAACACCTGCGCGTGGTAGAAGTCGTACTCGCGCGAGACCTGGTCAATGGTGCGGTTGAGCAGGTCGTCGAGGCCGGTTTGCGCCACTGCTTCGGCGCTCACACGCGAAACGATTTCGAAGCTGCGCGTGAAGCGGCGGCTCTGCGTTTCCAGTTCGGCGGACAGTTGTTCATTCTGCGCCCGCACCGAGGCGAAGGCGGACATCAGGTAACCAACTTCGTCGCCGCCCTCGGCCGCCGCTTCAGCCGCTGTGACCGGCGTACCGCTGGCGATTTCGCTGGTGAAGCGCTGGACCGGCTTCATGAAGCGGCCGAGCAATCCCCACGTCGCGGCGCTGAGGATAATGCCGCTGATGAGCGCGCCGGCCAGCACGAACACGGCCTGACCAAGGCCGGCCGACTGCAACTGCTCGATGTCGTTGATGGCCAGCAGCCGCATGTAGGCGTCACTGCGGCCGGGGAAGCGGATGGCCTGGCCGGACACGACATCCTCGCCAGCCGCCGCCAGCACGAGGGCTTCCTGGCCACCCAACGCGAGGTTGATGGAGGGGAAAGTCTGCGAAATCATATTGCTGGGCACGACCAGATCAGTCAGGTCGGGATTGGTACTGTCGAAGACCACATGGCCCGCGCCGTCGAGGAGCAGCGTGCGCGTTTCGCCCAGCACGGACTGGTTGGCATCCTGAACGAGGTTCAGGTTGTCGAGCAGCACATCAGCGCGCACGTCGAGCGCGACCAGACCGCTGTTGACGCCCATGTCGCCGCCTTCGAGCGCCACCGGCAAAAAGAGGCGGATGTAGGGCGCGAGGTCGAAGCCTGGCGTCAGCGGGTCGGATTTCAATTCGATGGGCCGAGCCACGGCCTGACCAGCCGGGGCATCGAGTGCAGCCTGCGCGACCGGATCGTCGGCCAGCGCGTCCACCACCGCGTCCCGGCTGCGGCCAATCGTGCCGCCGTCCCAGATTTCGGAACGGCCCCAGATCGAACCGCCGGGCGTGACATAGGAGACAGCCAGCACATCGGGGTAATAGCGTTGGACGACGTTCTCCAGACTGTCCACCATGCTGTTGAGCGCGGCATCGGTTTCACCGCTCGCGGCGCCTTCAGACAGGGCGAGCGCGAAACGTTGAACGGCGGGCGATGTGGCGATGGACTGCGCCAGCGCGACATTTTCGCCAGTGAAGGCGTTGACGGCGCTGGCGAACTGGTTAAGCGCGCGTGCCTGCTGTTCGGCCAGCGCAGTGCGCGCGGCCTGCAGGAAGTAGAGCGAAGCCAGCAGCCCGGCCACCAGAAAGACGCCGATGGTGACGGGTGTAAGCACGCGCATGATGCGGCCGCGCAGCGTGCGCCGTTGTTCGGGCGCAGGGCGGGCGGCGTGGGAGATTGCGGAGGTATTTACAGCCATAGCGTCACCACCACTCGCACTTCATCCATCAGGATAGCGGCTGATCGGCCGGGAAGCCGTTCGTCTCGCCGGCCGGTTGTTCAACCGGTTCACTGGCCAGGTCGTCACGCAGGCGGATGGACACCTGCGGCGTGCGCAGCGCCTGACCGACTTCGCGCACGGCCGTTTGCAGAATCTGCTCGATGCTGGTTTGTGAGGTAATGCGGGCCGAGATCGAGTTGACGAGGCGTTCGCGCTCGGCGGCGCGGCGGCTTTCCTGGAACAGGCGGGCATTTTCCAGGCTGATGGCGAGGCGGCCGGCCAGTTCCTGCGCCAGGCTGAGGCGTTCCGCACCAAAGCTTTGGGCCGGCACTTCCCATTCCACCGTACCGAGCATCTGGCCACGCAACATGACCGGCGCGACGACCGGCAGGGTGTTACGCGCCGTCACCTCACCCACCACCGGCTCTCCGCTTTCGGCGGCCTGCTCGCGCAGGAGCGCAAAGATGGGTTCGGCATCGGCTTCCTTGAATCCGGCCGACTGCGTCAGGCGCTGCGACCGCTGGTCGCGCAGGAAGTCCTGCCAGGCAGCCAGCGTAGCCCGCTTGTTGGCTTCGTCCACTTCAATCGCGCGGCGCGAGGCCTCTTCATAGAAGCGGGCGTTCTGAATGGTGATCGAAAGCTGGTC
Organism: Anaerolineae bacterium; assembly: GCA_016788435.1. Lineage (GTDB taxonomy): Bacteria > Chloroflexota > Anaerolineae > Aggregatilineales > Phototrophicaceae > Flexifilum. The sequence continues at coordinate 11,968 of JAEURB010000422.1, forward strand.
CGCCATCGTTTGCAGCGCGGTGATCAAGTCGGGCGTAAACACGTCTGGCTGGCGGCTTTGCACGTCAAGCGCGCCGATCATGGCCGAGCCGATCTTGAGCGGGATGGCCAGCTCAGCGCGGGTATCGGGCAGGAATTCGTTGCGACGGTGCACCGGACTGGCGGCGGTGTCGCGGGCGACAACCAACTCGCCGGAGTCCGTCACCTGGCCGATCACGCTCTGGCTGCCAACTGCGAGGCGGTGGCCGCGCCGCAGCAGGAGCTGGCCGGCCTCGCCGGTGCTGGCGCGCAGCACGGCATATTCGCGGTCGTTGTCAATCAGGAAGATTTGGGCGTGATAGAGCGCCGGGAAGCTGGCGACAATCAAATCCACCACACGCTCCATCAGCGTTGGCAGGTTGACCTGTGAGGCGGCGTAGCGGGCGATCTCCTGGGTAGCGGCGATGTCACGGCTGCGGGCGGTCACGCGGCCTTCGAGGTCGGTCACCAGCAGGCTGACGCTTTCGCGCAGTGTCGCCGTTTCGCGGGCCAGGCCGCCGATTTCATCACCGCGCGCGGTATCGGGCACGGTCACGTTCAGGTCGCCAGCCGCCATACGGGCGGCGGTTTGGCGCAGGCGGTTGATGGGGTCGGCGATCAGGCGGCTGAGCAGATAGACGCCGATCAGCGCCAGCACGGCCGAGAGGCCGAAGATGGCGAAGCGGCGCACCGAGAGCAGACCGGATAGCTGTTCGGCGGCGAACTGGCTGTCGAGGTGAGCGGCCAGCGCCAGCGGCGTGCCGGGCAGCGTAGAGGTGTAGACATACCACGTCGTCCCGTTGGCATCGGTCAGGGTGGTGACGCCGGTCGCGCCGGTGAAGGCCGCGCGGGCGAGGTTGAAGTCCCCCACCTCGTTGGCGCGGGCCAGCGATTCGGGGAAGGCAATCACATCGCCATCCACCGAAATCAGGTAGCTGAAGCCCATTTCGCGCCCGATTTCAGGGGGGAAGCGGAGGCCGGGGTAGATGACGCTGGTATTGCTCATGCGGCCGACGATGTAACCGAGCGCGCGGCCATCGCGCCAAAGCAGGGCGATGGTGTAGTCGAGCGCGCCGGTGCCGTTGGCCAGTGTGGCAACGGTGAGCGTTTGGGTACGGCCCTCGGCCAACGCGGCCTCAGCGGCGCGGAGGGCGTCCTGGGTGGCTTGACCGCCGGGGCTGATGGTGGACACGATATTCGAGGCCGACAGCGCGATCACGTTGCCGTTACGGTCCAGCACGCGCACCGCGTCGTACAGGCCGGTCGCCGGATTCAGCAGCGTACGGTCCATCAACGCTTCGATTTCGGCCGGCGTGGTGCGCGGCAGCGGCAGGTCGGACGTATTGACGTTGCGCAGGAGCATACCCAGCAGCATGCGCTCGATTTCAGGGTCGTTCACAAACGTGTCGAGCGCGAGGCGGGCCTGGCTGATCGAGTTGGTGACCGTCGTCGCCTGGCTCGACCCGGTGTTATCAATGGCTGTGCTGTTGGTTTGCACCGCCAGTTCATCCAGCGCGCCACGAATGATGATGGTGGAGGGGATAAGCACGAGCAGCAGAATCAGGCCGACGCCGATGAGCAGCTTGAGCCAGATTGGGGTGTTGCGCGCGTCAAGCCAGGTACGCAATCTCGACATGATCAGTGACCTCCCTGGCTGCCGTTCGACTGGCCGCCGTTGACAGCGGGCGGCGCGACGGCGGCCGGCTCAATCGTCACGCGAGTCGAAACCGCGCCGAGCGCTTCGTTGAAAGCACCGGCGGCGGCATTCAGCAGGCGGTTCAGGTCGGTCGCGCCCAGCAGCACGCCGGTCACTTCCGAGGCCTTGCGCTCGCGGCGGGCCTGCGCCTGATATTGCTCGTAAAGGCGCGTGCTTTCCAGCGCGAGGCCGAGGCGTTCGGCCACGATGCGCGAGGTTTCCATCTGGCGCGCCGTGATGAGCTGCCCCGCTGGAACGCGGAAAGTCATCGCTCCCATCAGCGTGTTACGGACGTGGATCGGGATATTGACCACCTGCCCGGCGTCATCGGCGGTGATCTGCGGCTCGCCCTTTTCAAGGGCGGCACGCAGTTCAGGCGGCAGATCCGAGGCGGCGCGCAGGTCACGCTCGTTGACTCCCTGCTGCCGGACAAAGTCGAAGCCGATCATCTCGTCGCCACGACCATGTAGGTAGCCTTCCCAGCTTTGCGTCACCGTTTGACGGGCGCGGCCTTCGAGCGTTCCCACCTGCTCGCGCAGGCGCTCGATTTGCGCCGTCTGATCGCCGATGATGCGCGTCTGGCCGGTCGTGACGATCAGCTTTTCCCAGGCCGCGGCGAAGGACTGCGCTAGCGTCGTCAGCACCGTCAGTTCGCCAGAGCCGGGCGCAGTGACCGAGGTGGATTGGAAGTCAAGGACGGCAGCGGTTTGGCCGTTGGTGAGGATGACGGGCAGGCTGATGGCGCGGCGGGCCGGCGCGACCAGATGACGGACACGCGGTTCGCCGTCACGGTCACTAATGAGGACGGCCTGGCCGGATTGTGCGGCTTCGGCCACGACCTCGGATTCGCCGGGGTTGGCCCCGGTCGTCGAAAGGATCGCCTGTATGCTGGTTCCACGGCGCACGCGGCGGTTGATGTGGCCGCTGGCGTCGGTCAGATAAATCTGCGCCAGCGCGTAGCCAAGGTCTTCCTGCATGGCCTGCATCGCCTGGCTCATCAATTCATCTTCGCTGGTGGCTTCGGCGAAGCGCGGCGTCAGTTTGGTTACGCGCTGCATTCGCTGGAAGTTACGCACCATTTCGCGGCTGAGGCGAATGCTGAGGCCGCCGAAGACATAGAGCAGGATGAAGATGAAGATGGTGATATTGAAGGCCTGAAAGGTCGCCAGCCCGATTTCACGGGACGGGACGACGCGGATGGGCGTATCGAGCTGGCTGACGGCGCTGTAGCGGGCGAGGATGCCCACCGCCAGCAGCAGCATCGTAATCACGAGTCCGCGCCGGTTGAGCAGCACGCCGGCCGCGATCAGCGGGATGAGCAGATAAATCGGCTCGAAGTCATAGTTCGTGATGGGGATGAGCGTGCCCATCACCAGCATGCCGACCAGCAGCCACGACGCCCAGTCGAGCCGGCCGCGCTGCAGCAGCAGATAGACGGCTGCGAGGGCCCCGCCCATGACCAGCAGCGCACCGGCCATGCCGAAGTCGAGCGGCGGAAGCGAGCCGGTTTGCGGAATGAGGCCAGCCTGCGCGACGACCATGCCGAAGGAGAGCAGGCCGAGCAGCACCAGCAGAACGATGACCAGCGCCTGCAGGCCGATGGCGCGCTGCTGATCGAGCTCGTTATCGTAAGTGAAGCGTGGGGTGAAGATCCGCCGGATCATCAGTGGGCTCCGTTCGTGGCTTGCCCGTTGGCGGCCAGCACGCCGAGGCGGATCGCGCCCCGATTCGCGCCGAGCGTGTCGCTCAACTCATCGAGCGTGATACGCAGCAGGTCATCCACGGTGTTCACCTGCTGATAGCGGGCGGAAATATCGGATACGCGCTCTTGCTGGGCGGCGTATTCGCGGGCCTGTTCGAACGAGCGCATACTGTCGAGGCTGACGCCGAGGCGTTCGATGACCTGCTGCAGCAGCGCCAGCGTGGCCTGATCGGGCTTGTCGGCCAGTTCAAACTCCAGCGCGCCGATGACCTGGCCGCGCACGCGCAACGGCAGCGCAATCAGGTTACCGTCATCCGATTCGGCCTGAACAGCGCGCCCAGCCTCGATGGCTTCATTCAGGCCCGGCGTCCAGTCCGCCCCATCATCGAGGCGGCTATCGGCCCCGTTGTAACTGTAGGCCACATCGCGGCGCACGCGAATGAAGTCCTGCCAGCCACGGTCGGTCAGTTCACGGTTAAGCATGTCCACTTCGTGCATGGCGGCCTGCGCCTCGGTCAGCAGCCGTTCGTTCTCGGCCAGGCGCAACTGCGTTTCCTCGTTCAGGCGCACATTGTCAATCACGATGGCGACGCTGTCGGCCAGCGACTGGAAGATCGGGGCTTCTTCGCCGGTGAAGGCTTCGGCGCTCCGGCTTTGCAGGTCGAGCACGCCGATGACATCGTTACCGACGCGCAGCGGGAACGCGCCTTCAGCCGCCGTTTCGGGCAGCAGTTCGTTGCGGCGATGGATGCTGTCGCGCCCACCGGCGCGGGCCACCACCGGCTGGCCGGTGGCCGATACCTGGCCGATCACGCTTTGACTGCCGACGCCGAGGGCGTGGGCGCGGGCCAGCAGCAGTTGGCCGACCTCGCCCGTACTGGCCGCCAACCGGGCTGTTTGCTGCGCGTCGTCGAGCAGGAAGATCTGCACGTGATACATGTCCGGGTACGAGTCGCGGATCAGGTCCACCGCGCCGTTCAGCAGGCCGGGCAGCGAAGCCCGGTCGAGGCGGGCGGCGATGGTGGTCGTGATCTGGGCGAGCTGCAAGCGGGACTGCGTGGCGGTCACTTCACCCTGCTGTTCGCGGGCGCTGGCGAGGCGCAGATAGACGTAGACGAAGGCGAGCGCGATGAGCAGGTCGAACGATTGATAACCGAGCGACAGCGGGTTATAGACCGGGAACTGCGGGAAGGCGACCGGCTGCAGGAAGATGTAGGCGATGATCGTGCCGACAGAGACGAACATCATGGCCAGGCCGCCGTACAGCCCGTACAGCAAGCCGCCCAGCAGCACCAGGAAGACGAAGGATGCGCTTGAAGCGAGGCCGCTGGGGAATTGCAGCAGGATGTTGGCGACGAAGTAGAGCAGAATGGCGCTGACCGGCGCGAGCTTCCAGCCCCGGCGTGCGCCCCACAGCGTAACCAGCGCAATGGCCACTACCGTCACAATCCACAGGACGGCGGCAGAAGTCAACTGCCCGGCGGCCGTGAAGATTGGGTCCTGCAGGACGAATGCGCCCAGCGGCAGGTACATGAAAGCGAAGGCCATGATGAAGAGCGTGACCGCATAGAGCATACGGCCGCGTTCACGTTCAACCGGTGTCTTGTAGGCCTTCAGCGTGAAGACCCGCGCCAGCAATTCCCTCATATCCCCCGCTCCTCAGCACAGCGCGCCCGGCAGGCGGGCACGGCTGGCTGCTACCACACGTCCATTCCGGATCCGCTGCCGGCCCGTTCCGCAACCGGGGCTGGCTCCATAGACAGGCGGATGCGGCCGCGTTTTGCCCCCAGATGATCGCCCAGCTCACGCAGCGTGGTGGCCAGCATGTCGTTGACATCTACCGAGCGCTGGTAGCGGGCGCCGAGCGTGTTGACCAGCGCCTCCTGTTCGGCCGCGGCTTGCTTACTGGCCAGCGAGGCGCGGCTGTCGAGCGCCGCCGCGAACTGGTTGGCCATCTGCTGCAGCACCGCCACATCCGATTCGCTGTAGCTGCGCGGCAGGGCGCTGCCCATGCTGATCACGCCACGCAGACCCGCGCCGCCGTTGAACGGAAAGAGGGCCATGCTGCGAATGCCAGTATCGCCGCGCGCCCGGCTGGCCGCGCCGTCCCGCGTGTCGGCAATCGTCAGCGGCGTTTGATTGGCCCACACCTGCCCGGCGTAGGTTCCGGCGATGGCGACCAGCGGCCCGCCCCTGATCTGCACGGCGGATGCGCCGTCCTGATAGCGGCCGGCCAGCCGCAGTTCGCGGTGTACGTCGTCGTAGAACAAAATGCCGATCCGGTCGGCGGGAACCAGTTCGCGCAGCGCGCCAATCGCGCCTTCCAGCACGCCCTCGATGGTTTCGCTGGACTGCACATCACGGGTGAAGCCGGCGATACGCTCCAGTTGGACGGCGCGGCGGCGGGCTTCCTGCACCAGGCGAATGTTCTGCAAGCCGGCCGATAATTCCACGCCGATAGTGCGTGCAATGGTCAGCATATCCGGCCCGTAGGGCAGGATTTCGCCGGCGCGGCTGAGGGCAGCCATGCCCACCAGCCGTTCATCCACGCTGTAAGGGATGAACAACTGGGCGTGAACACCGTCGCGCGCTAATGCGGCGCGTGCTGCTTCGGGGACGCGCGGGTTCGATTGCGCGTCGTTGATCACGACCGGGCCATCGGACCCGGCCTGGCGCTGGCGAAGCGGCTCGGCCAGCAAGCTACGCGCCAGTTCCACCGTCGTATCAACCTGGCCGTGCGGCGGATATTCGCTGACAAGGCGGCCGTTCTCGCCACCGGCATCGAACAGATAGAAGGCGGCGCTGTCGCTGCGGGTAGTGCGCGTCACTTCCGCGCCAATCGAGTCGAAGAGCGAGCGCTCGTCTTCGCGCAGGCGGTAGATCGAGCTGGCCAGCGCCGACAGGGCTTCCACGGTGCTCAACTGGTGGCTCAGTTCCTCGGCGCGGTGGATATTCTCGAGCGTGCCGGATACCTGGGCGGCCATCGCCTGCGCGGTTTCAGCCACATCCTCGTCAAACTCACGCTCGGCGGTGAAGAGATCCATACCGATGGAGGCGATGATGCGGCCGCCTTGCAGCACGGGGATGAACATGATGGACTTCAGGCCGAGCTGGTCGAACATCGTGCGGGTGTCGGGCAGGAGGTGCTGGTTTTCCGCCACGTGATTGGCGATGACCGGCACGCCGCGCTGGGCACGCACCATCTCAAACAGTTCGTTACCGGCCATCACCAGGCGCGAACCGAGGGCGCCAGACGATGGATATTCGGCGACGACCGTGCCGACCGCCTCGTCGGCATCGAGCAGAAGCACGCCGCCGTGATCGGCTTTGAGAAGCTGCACCATCTCGCGCACGGCGTATTCGTACAGCGACTGGCTGTCGGCGAACGTGCCGGCGCGCAGGGCGAGGCGCGTGACCGCGTCGAGCTGGCGGGTGTAGCGGTTGAGCCGGTGCTGGCCGGCGTCCAGCGATTCACGTGCCCGGCGCACAGCCAACTCGCGGGCCACCTGATCGAGCAGGATACGGAGCGCGCGCACGCGGGCCGGCTCGATGGAGAGCGGCGCGCTGCTGCTGAGGATGAGCGCGCCCAGCAGGCTGCCTTCGCTGACCATCGGCACGATGACGAGGCCGGTGATGCGGCGGGCGCGCAGACGGTCGCGCTGATCAGGAAACAGGGCCGGATCGGCCAGCATATCGGGGATGATGATCGCGTCACGGTCGGCCAGCGTATCCCAGCCGGGATAGTCGCTGATGCGATCAGGGTAATCGGCGGAACGAACGGCACCCGATTCGGCTTCGGCGATGATTCGGGCGCGGGTGGGCGTAGCGGCATCAATCAACCCCAGGCGTGCCTGGCTGAAGCCTGGCCCGGCGAAGCGCAGCAGCGCGCGCAGCAGGTCAACCGGCTGGGGCGAATGTGCGATGGCAAGCGAGGCTTCAAGGTAGGCTTGCGCCCAACTGGTGGCCGGAGTGGCGGGCTGCGGGGACTGTGCGTCAGGCGATGGCTGCATGGGGAAGGCTCCTGCCTATTTCCACTCCCACACCTCTTCGCCGGCCAGCAGCTTGCGGATCTGGTTCGGGAAGCGGTCAGGGTCAAGGGGCTTGCCAAGGAAACCGTTGAAGCCGGCTTTGCGCGCGCGGCGCATCTGATCTTCGCTGGCCTCGGCCGTGACCGCGCAGACGGCGGTACTGCGCAGGCGGGGGTTGGCGCGCAGCTTCTGCAGCGCCTGATAGCCGTCTTCGTAAGGCAGGCGAATATCCATCAGAATCAAATCTACACGGGGCAGCGTGTCGGCGAACTGAACGACCTGCCAGCCGCTGGTTTTCCATTCACAGCGCTGCACGCCCATGAAGGCGAGCATTCGCGCGATCAGCACGAAGTTCGGCACATTGTCTTCGACGACGAGGACGTGGGCTTCGCTGGGCTCGACAGGAGCGCGGGTTACAACACTGGGGGTGGCGTTCGGTGCGTCGTTCATGCGCCATTCCTGAGGTACGAAAGAATGTCCTGGGGGAAGCGGTCAATATCAATCGGCTTGCCGATGTATCCGCTGCAACCGGCGGCCAGCGTGCGCGTTTTATCGGCCTGCATCACATTGGCGGTGAGCGCGACAACGGGAATGTGCTGCGTTTCGGGGAAGGCGCGCAGCGTGCGCGTGGCAGTGAGGCCGTCCACTTCCGGCATGCTCAAGTCCATCAGGATCAAGTCCGGCTTCTGCTCACGGGCGATGCGAATGCCCTCCATGGCCGAGGCTGCTTCGAGCATTTCGAACGGATGATCGGAAGCGAGCAGGATGCGGCGCACGAGCACGCGATTGTCGCGATTGTCTTCGATATACAAAATGCGGTGCATCTTTACCATCCTGCCGCGCTGCCGATTCGCCTGCTGCCGCCCGGAAAAAGTTGTCAAAGCATTAAGCGCGCCCCACCTTGAGACGCATTATGTGCCCTGGTTGGATTATATAGCCGTGGTTTGCTGAGAATTGGTAAAGGATTCTTGGACAATCATTGAAACCCCGGCCCGGATTCCTGTATGCTGGACGCAGGCGGCCGTGTTCATTCAACCGGGCCGCGTTCATTTATGCAGGAGCAAGGCTATGTCGAAGCAATATGCCACGCCGCCGGCCATGCAGATTGACCCCAAGAAGAAGTATGTGGCGCACTTCGAGACCAACCGGGGCGCGTTCGATGTTGAGCTGTTCGCCGCCGAAGCGCCGAACACCGTCAACAACTTCGTGTTTCTGGCGCGTGACGGTTTCTACGACGGGCTGAAGTTTCACCGCGTCATCAGCAATTTCATGATTCAAGGCGGCGACCCGGAAGGGAGCGGGCGCGGCGGGCCGGGCTACAAGTGGAATGACGAGCCTTCTGCGCTGCGCCTGCGCCACGAAACCGGCTCGCTGAGCATGGCCAACGCCGGGCCGAACACCAACGGCAGCCAGTTCTTCATCACGCACGCGCCGCAGCCGCACCTGAACGGCAAGCACGCCGTGTTCGGCAAGGTGACGGGCGACGGGCAGAAGGTGGTGGACGCCATTCGCCAGGGTGACCAGATGGTGACCGTGACGATTGTCGAGGGCTGAGGGCGAGTAGCGAGTTATGTACAGATAGCGAGTTACGAGTAGCCAGCGATACAGCAAGCAAGGCGGCCCGGATGGGCCGCCTTGCTGTGCGCGTGGACGGGTTGGGGGCTACGCTGGCTTGAACAGATTCTTGAGCGGCTCGTCGCTGAAGAAGATGTACGCGCCAACGATGTAAATCACCGCGTAGAGAACGGTGAGCAGACTGAAGCCGCCGGTGAGCAGGCCGAGGAGCTGCCCGGCGAAGCCCAGGATCATGACGACGAAGGTCGCCATGCGGGCCCACGCGAAACGACGAAAGAGCGCAATGGCTGCGATGAGCGACAGGATGCCGACGAAGAGCAGCACCGCGCCGTAGATGACGAGCAGGCCGCCGGTCGCGCCGGCCGCAGCAGTAGCCGCCGCCCCTTCACTGGTGGTCGCTACACCGCTGACCGCGACCGCGCCGGCAGTCGCGCCAAGCAGCCCGCCACCGAGCAGCGCCGCCGCGCCGGCGAACAATTGAAGGACGCCGAGGATGATGAGCAGGATTGCGATGATCTTGACGAACTGCGCCCGATCCATATTGCCGAGAAGATTTGGCATGGTGCCTCCTGTGCAACGCGCAACCAGCGGTACTGGATCCCCCAAGCGCCTGTACCCGGGCGTTTGTGATTGATTTCTATTATAGTCAACCAACTTAATGCAAACAATTGAACTTGGGGCGGGAGGACCGGGGGCGTGACGCCGCCTGAACTTGTCAACGCCCTCTGCGACACAAGGCGGGTATAATGGATATGGAAACAGGCTGTGGAAGTGAAGCTTTCGACGAGCCTCTCTGTCTTCCGCAGCCCGTGACCGCAGATTTCCATTGGTATCAGAATCGTTCGCAGGAGAAAAAGCGTGGCAGACAACAAGTACAGCTTCATCGTCGTGAAATACCCGGACAAGGCGACTGGCGATTTGGCCCTGGCGGCCGTCGTGGGTCTCTCCAAGGAGAAGCTGGTCAAGCTTCGTGACGCGGTGGCTATCACCAAGACCGAGGCCGGCAAGATCAAGCTGCATCAGACGAAGGATGACAGCGCGAAGCAGGGTTTCCTCAAGGGCGGCCTGATCGGCATTTTGTTCGCCGTGCTGTTTGGCCCGGCCGGCTGGATTGTGGCGGGCGCGGCGCTCGGTACCGCCTTCAGCATGTTCGACCGCGGCATTAAGGACAAGCTGCTGAAGGAACTGGGCGAGAAGATGACCACCCAGGAATCGGGCCTGGCCGTGCTGGTTGAGCAAGCGGACTGGGACACGGTGATGCAGCGCATGAAGGCTCATAACTTCATGGGCCAGATCGTGATTCAGGAACTGATCCCCGAACACGCGACCGCGCTGGAGCAGTATCTGGACGCCCCGCCGACGACCGAGCCTGTGCCGGAAGAACTGGCCGTGGAACCGACCGTCGAGGCGATTGTGGGTGATGCCCCGGCGGCCAGCGAAGAAGCTGCGCCTGCTGCTGAAGAAGCGCCCGCTGCCGAAGAAGCCCCGGCTGAAGGCGAAGAGAAGACGGAATAGCACCCTGCAACGAATGCGAACCCCTGGCGACGAGCCGGGGGTTTTCTTTTTGGGGACACGTTGTGAGGGGCAGGAGAAAAGCTGTGAACGACCGTGAAAAATGAACCACAGAGCCACGGACGACACAAAGAAACCCCTCTCTGCGTCCTCCATGGCTCTGTGGTGATTCTGTTTCCCTACTCCACCACTTCGCCCACGGCCGCGCTGAAAATGAGCGCTTCCTCGCCATCCACCTCGCCCACATCCACCGTCACGTGGTCGCCTTCGCGGACATGGCCTTCGAGGATTTGCATCGCCAGCGGGTCTTGCAGGTCGCGCTGGATGATGCGCTTGAGCGGCCGCGCGCCGTAAACCGGGTCGTAGCCACGGTCGGCCAGCAGTTCACTCGCCGCATCGGTCAGGCTGATGGTGATGCGGCGGCCGGTGAGCAGACGCTGCAGGCGGCGCAGTTGAATCTCGACGATGCGGCTCAGGTCTTCGCGGTTCAACTGCTGGAAGATGATGATGTCGTCCAGGCGGTTGAGGAACTCGGGCCGGAAGACGCGGTCGAGCGCGCCGTTAAGGGCGGTTCGCATCTGCTTGCGGTCGCTGATATCGGCCATCTGCTTGATCAGGTCGCTGCCGACATTGCTGGTCATGATGAGGATGGTGTTGGTGAAGATCACCGTCCGGCCCTGCCCGTCGGTGAGACGGCCGTCATCGAAGACCTGCAGAAAGACGTTGAAGACTTCCGGGTGCGCCTTCTCAACCTCGTCGAGCAGCACAACCGAATACGGGCGGCGGCGCACGGCCTCGGTCAATTGGCCACCTTCCTCGTAGCCAACGTAGCCGGGCGGCGCGCCAATCAGGCGGGCGACGGCGTGGCGTTCGCCGTACTCGCTCATGTCAATGCGCACCATCGCGTTCTCGTCGTCGAACAGGTACTCGGCCAGCGAGCGCGCCAGTTCGGTTTTGCCGACGCCGGTGGGGCCGAGGAACAGGAACACGCCAATCGGACGGTTCGGGTCCTGCAGGCCGGCGCGGCTGCGGCGCACCGCGTTGGAGACGGCGGCCACGGCGTCATCCTGCCCGATGACGCGCTCGTGCAGGCGGTCTTCCATCTTGAGCAGCTTCTCAATTTCGCCTTCGAGCAGGCGCGAAACCGGGATGCCCGTCCAGCGGCTGACGACCTCGGCGATGCCGTCGGCGTCCACTTCCTCGCGCAGCATTAACTCGCCTTGCTTGCGCATGTCTTTGAGCGCGGCTTCCGCCTGCTTCAACTGGCCTTCGAGTTCGGGCAGCGTGCCATAGCGCAGGCGGGCGGCGGCTTCGAGATCGGCGCGGCGCTCGGCCTGCTCCAGTTCGATTTTGGCCTCGTCAATTTTCGTCTTGGCGCTGCGAATCTGTTCGATGGCGTCCTTCTCGCGCTGCCAGCGGGCGGTGAGGGCGTTGGCCTCCTCGCGCAGGTTGGCCAGCTCGTCCTCCAGTTCATCGAGGCGATGGCGTGAGGCGTCGTCACGTTCTTTTTTGAGCGCCTCGCGCTCGATTTCGAGCTGCATGAGCTGGCGGTCAACCGTGTCGAGAGCGGCGGGCTTGCTGTCAATTTCCATCTTCAGACGGGCGGCGGCCTCGTCAATCAGGTCAATCGCCTTGTCGGGAAGCTGGCGGTCGGGGATATAGCGCGCGCTGAGGGTGGCGGCGGCGATCACGGCGCTGTCCTGGATACGGACGCCATGATGCACTTCGTAGCGTTCCTTCAGGCCGCGCAAAATCGAAATCGTGTCCTCGACGCTTGGCTCGCCCACGAACACGGGTTGGAAGCGGCGCTCGAGCGCGGCGTCCTTTTCGATGTATTTGCGATATTCGTCGAGCGTAGTCGCGCCGATGGCCCGCAGTTCGCCGCGCGCCAGCATCGGCTTGAGCATGTTCGAGGCGTCAATCGCGCCTTCGGCCGCGCCCGCCCCAACGATGGTGTGCAGTTCATCGAGGAACATGACGATGCGGCCGTCGCTTTCCGAGACTTCCTTGAGGACGGCCTTCAGGCGTTCCTCGAACTCGCCCCGGAACTTCGCGCCGGCCAGCAGGCTGCCCATTTCGAGCGAGATGATGATCTTGTCGCGCAGGCCTTCGGGCACGTCGCCGTTGACGATACGCTGGGCCAGGCCTTCGACGATGGCCGTTTTGCCGACGCCCGCCTCGCCGATGAGGACGGGGTTGTTCTTGGTGCGGCGGCTGAGGACCTGAATCACACGGCGGATTTCCTCGTCGCGGCCGACGACGGGGTCGAGTTCACCGCGCCGGGCGATGGCGGTGAGGTCGCGCCCATACTTTTCGAGGCTCTGGAACGTATCTTCCGGCTCCTGCGAGGTGATGCGCTGCCCTCCGCGAATAGTGGTCAGCGCCTGCAGGATGGCGTCTTTGGTCACGCCGTAGCGTTCGAGCACGCCGCGAACGCTCGAATCTTCGGCGGCGGCCAGCAGAATGTGCTCGGTGCTGGTGTAGTCGTCCTTCATGCCGGCCGCGATTTTCTCGGCCTGGGTAAGCATGGCCATGGTGGCACGGCTCATACTGGGCGCGGCGTTGCTGCCGTAAGTACGCGGCCGGTTCTGGATCATGGCGGTCAGTTCGGCGGCCAGCGCCTGCGGGCGCGCGCCGATCTTGGCGATGATCTCCGGCACGACGCCGTCTTTCTGGCCGGCCAGCGCGCTGAGGATATGCACGGGTTCCAACTGCGAATGGCCGAATTCGGTGGCGATTTGCTGGGCCTTCAGCAGCGCTTCCTGCGCCTTGTTGGTGTATTGGTCAAGATTCATAGACAGGAGACTCCTCTACCTGTTGAGATTGTCTCCATCGTATGACAAGCGCGTAAGAAACGCGAAAGCGAAGCATCGGAGGGGTGAAAAAGGGCGGGGGATCTTCCCTCGCCCTCTGACTACGCCTCAAGTATTTGCGGCACATCGGGACCTAGGCATTCCCTGCGGTGTACTCAGCATCCAGCAACTGCAGGCGGCCGGCCATGCAGGCGTAGAACTGCTGCTTCAGGCGCTGATGATCGTCTGACGCGGTATCCAGAACAGCCTCGAACACCAGCGGCTCGCTGCTGGTTGCCTGAATCGTCAAGCCTTCGGGCAGGCCGGAAAATGCGTGTTCTTCACCTGCAGCAAGCTCAACGCTGCCCCCGGTGTGGATGAGTGAAGCACCGCCGGACAGAATGCGGACGCCAATATCCGGTGAGTTGAACAGGATCGCATTGCCGCGGGTGAGGGTCAGACGGTGACGCGCCTGAACGGGAGCGGCCGGGAGAGGGGCTTCCGTTCGCGCCGTGGATGATAGAGTGCGCTGCGCCGGATGGTCTGCCGGGATACGAACGGCTTGGCGCGGATTCCTGAAGAGCGAGACGATGAGCATGAGATTATCTCCGTACTGCTGGAACTCGACCGTTGAGTGACAGCATACGGAGGACGCCGGTGAAGGGTCTTCCACCTCCGAGGGTGAAAGTGTCTGCGCCGGGGGTGAAGAGCGGGGTGGAATTACCCTAGATCAGCCCCGATTCCCGCGCGCGGCTGATGGCTTCGACCCGGGACGTTACAGCCAATTTGCTGTACACATGGTTGATGTGCTTCTTGACCGTGCTGACATCCACCACCAGCCGGGCTGCGATTTCGGCGTTGGTATGTCCGCCAGCAACCAAGCGGAGGATTTCCCACTCGCGCTGGCTAAGTGGTTCGACGAGCTGCAGGTTGGCCTGCCAGGAGTCTGCCTTACTGACATCAGGCGAATCAGGCGCGTCAACGGGTTCGGAGAGCAATTCCGCTATCACGCGGGCGAGTTCAAGATGCTGACCACGCTGGATGGCGGTTTCGAAAGTGGCGGGCGGAAGCTCGGTCTCCAGTTCCTTGAGATAACGGGCACCGTCCTCGCGCCGCCAGAACGGATAAGGGGTGCGCAGGATCAGCGTGAGCTTTTCCACCGCAGCGGCTTTGCGCCCGGTGCTGCGCTCAAGCTGCGCCACACGAAAGATCGTGTCGCAGATGTCCATATTCATGCCGGCGTCATAGGCGATCTGAAGGCATTGCCGGTAGCAGCGCATGGCTTCGGGGAGGTTCCGGTTTTTATAGGCGAGTATCCCCATTTGATAAATCGCCCGGTAGCGCCCGGCGGCGTAGTGAAGCTCATTTGCGGCGTCCAGCGAATGCTGATAATAAACCAGCGCCTCTGGCAAGTCTCCCCTGCGGAGCGCGCACTCTCCGAGCGCTCTGGAGGCATTGGTCAGGCTAAACAGCTCACCCATCTCCCTTGATCCTTGCCAACTGCTGTGCAGGTGTTGCAAGGCGAAGGCTGGATCGGTATCACGAAATGCCATGCCCAGGAAGTGAGTGGATTTCACGATGTGCCAGCGATCATCCAGGCGATGCGCTAGTTCCATCCAGGCGCGAATCTCATCGAGGTAGTCATGCTCGATGCCTGTCAGCAGGGCGTTGAGACACAGCGAAGCATAGGCAAAGAGCAACGCCCCCGGCCTTTCGAGCGGGGTTAATGCATCTACTGCTTGCCGGGCCAACGCGATCCCCTCCGAGGTTAGGCCCGTCGCTCCCAGCCAGTAGCCATGCACTGCTGCGAGAAGCGCTGCCAGTGCGGCAGCGCCGCCGGTTGGCGGGTGCGCGTGCAGAGTGGCCTCCGCCTCGGTTACCAGCACGATTCCCTGCGCGTACCAGCCCTGCACATCATGGAGGAACCAAATGGTTAAAACCGCCTCCCATAGCGCAGGATAATTCTCTTCTTCCACGCTGATGCGCCATGCGCGACGGATGTTCTCCACATCGCGGATTAGTTCGCTCATGGCTTGCTTCTGCTGCCGCGTCTTCAGCAGCGGCCATGCCTGATCCAGCACGGTCATATACCACGCGGCATAGCACTCGCGAAGCGCCCTAGGCTGGCCGGGCTGCCCGCCGAGCTTTTCCTCAGCGTACTGACGAAGCAGCTCATGCAGGTCCATGCGCCCATGCGGGCGCACCTGAATCAGCGACTTGTCCACCAGCGCAGATAGAACCGGGAGCGTCGCGCCGGCCACCGCCCCCGCTGCTTCGCGTGTGAAGCCGCCGCGAAAGATGGACAGCTTCTGAAAGACATCCTGCTCGGCTTCCGACAGGCGGTTCCAGGTCGGCTCGAAGACGGCGCGGATGCTGCGGTGGCGCGATTCACGGTTACGCGCGGCAGAGTGCAGAAATTCGCTGCTGGCCTCGATTTCCGCGGCGATCTGCGCGAGGGGCATCATACGCGCCCAGCCCGCCGCGATTTCCAGCGCCAGCGGCATGCCGCCAACCAGACGGCAGACGTGAATCACAGCTTCGCGGTCGAGCATGTCAGCGACAAAGGCTGTGTTGGCCTGCCGGACGTGGCGGAGCAATAACTCGACGGCGGGGTAGCGTTCGAAATCAGCGTCATCACCGGGCACGCTGAGCGCAGGCACGTCGTACACCCATTCTTCCAGCAAATTCAGGCGTTCGCGCGATGTCGCCAGAATCTGAAGGCGTGGAGCGGCCGCCAGCAGTTCGGACAGATACACAATGCCATCGAGGAGGTGTTCGAGATTATCCAACACGAGGAGCATGGACTTGTCGCGGAAGTAGTTCAGCACCTGTTGCCGGGTATCTTCGCCGGGTTGAAGCTGAAGGCCAGCCGCCTCGGCCAGCATGGGGGCCAGCATTTCGGGGGCAGTGATCTGCTGCAAGGGGACGAAACAGGTGCGATCTCTCCCGGCCGCTCCCACAGACGCCACTTCAACCGCCAGGCGCGTTTTGCCGATGCCGCCGGGGCCGGTGAGGGTCAGCAGGCGACAGTCAGCATCCGCCATCAGCCGGCCAATGGCTGCGAGGTCTTCCTGGCGGCCCACCAGAGGCGCCGGAAAGGTGGGAACAGCGAAAGCGCCCAAGCTGGCCATCGCACCCATTTCTGTTCTATTACGGAATTATAGTATAGATGGCAAGATAGTACGCCGGGACTGGGGAAAACGCCTCGGGAAAACCGGCCCGTTGCTCCCGATGCTGCATGACGCCTCTCCGCCGCGCGGCCCGCGCTGCTGGATCAGGCGGCCCCGGACTGTATAATGACGATTGATTTCGTGGTGGCCCTCATCCCCTGGCCCCTTCTCCCAAGTGGAGAAGGGGAACAGCGCCCAAGCTGCCAGGTTTCCCTCTTCACCTGGGAGAGGGATAAAGGGTGAAGGCGGCAACGCGGAAGCAGGTTCGAGGCGTACCGGAATGCAGATTCGCAGGGATTATTCGCAGCCGTTCTTCAGCAACCGGCGCAAGCGCCGCCACCTGTGGCGCTGGCTGATTCTGTATGTGCTGCTGCTGGGCGGCTTCCTCTTCTTCGTGGACAGCCAGTTCAATCAGATTCAGCACACGGTACTCGAAGCGGTCGGCATGGCCCCGCCGCCCACGCCGTTCGCCAGCGAACTGGCGACGACGGCGATGGAGCGCTATCTGGCGGGCAACCTGCCGGACGCCGCGACGCTGCTGCTGCAGGCCGTCAACCAGCAGCCGCAGAACGTGGACTATTTGTACGAATACGGCCGTATTCTGCTCGAACTGGGCGGCGATGTGCCTTCCTACTATCAGGAAGCCGTGACCATCGGCGACCGCGCTATCGAGGCAAACCCGAACGACCCGCGCGGCTATGCGCTGAAAACGCGGGCGCTCGATTTGTCGGGTGACCCGGCCAACGCCATTCCGGTTGGTCAGGCCGGTTTGAACGTGGACCGCAACTTCGCGCCGCTGTATGCGGCCCTCAGCAGCGCTTATCGCAGCATTGACCGCTACGATACGGCGCTGCAAAACGCCGAGCGCGCGATTGAACTGGACCCAACTGATCCCGCTTCGCGCCGCATCTACGCCTACGCGCTGGTGTGGGTGGGCCGCACCGACGAGGCGATTGACCAACTGGAGCAGGCGGTGCAGTTGAACCCGAATCTGGCCGGGCCGTACTTCGAGCTGGCAGGCCTGTACCGCGCTCGCGCCGATCAAAGCCAGGATACTGTGATGGCGCAGGAGTTATACGCCAGTTCCATCGCCCTCTACGAGCAGATTCTGGCCATGCAGCCTGAGAACGCCCGTGCCTATCTGCGCCTGTGCGACGCCTATTTCGGCGCTCGCGAGAATCGGCGCGCTCAGGACTACTGCGCCGAAGCGGTGACGGTCAACCCGCAGTACGCGCAGGCGTGGGCCAGCCTCGGCCAAACGCAGTACAGCCAGCGCAACTACGAAGGCGCGATTGAATCGTTCGAGCAGTGCGTGGCGCTGGCCGGCGATGACGCCGATATCCGCTGCTTCTATCTGCGCGGGCTGGCGCATTATTATCTCGGCCAGTGTGACCAGGCTTGGACGCTGCTCTCCGATGCGGTCGAGCGCATCCGGGCGACCAGCAGCGACGCAACCAATACCGTCCTGCTCTCGTCACAGGAGGGCCTGCGGCTGGTGACGGTTTCGTGCCCGGCCTACACCAACCGGCCGCTGCCGACGGCCATCCCGCCAACGGCCATCCCACCGACTCCGATCGGGGGCTGAGCGCCGCATGTACTTACGCACCCCCAAACGCTATCGGGTGGGCAAACGCCCGCGCCGCCACCTGTTTTCCGGCAAACGGCTGATTTTGTGGCTGCTGCTGCTGCTGGCCATTGGCGCGGGCGTCTATGTTTTCCAGCATCAGGACGAGGTTGGCCCGCCGGTGCGCGATTTCGTGGCCGGGGTGGTCGAACAGGCGCAGGGTGGGTTTGCCACGCTCACCGCGCCCACGCCGCCACCGACCGAAGACCCGACGCTGCAACTGGCCCGCGCCGATGAAGCCTGGTCACGCGGGGCTATCGAGGACGCCGTCGAGTGGTATCAGTCGCTGGCGCAGGCGCTGCCCAACGATGCGCGGGTCTACTTCCGCGTCGTGCTCGGCCTGATTATGGAGGGCCGGATTGATGACGCGCTGGTGGCCGCCGAAAACGCGGTGACGGCCAACCCGTTCTCGCCGGATATGTGGGCTGTGCGCGCCCATGCGCTGGAACGCGATGGGCAAACGGCTGAGGCGATTGCCAGCGCGCTGCAGGCGATTTCGATGGAGCCGCAGAATGCCCGAGCGCTGGCCTGGATGGGCGAGGCCTATATGGATGCGGGCCGCGCCGACCTCGCGCAGGAGGCGATTGGCCGCGCCCTCGATGCCAATCCGGACAGCTATGAGGCCAATTACGTGGATGCTCTGCTGCAATGGCAGGTGCTGTACGACACCAGCGCGGCGGCCGACCGCTTCGCTGCCGCCTACGATGCCGCGCCCAATCTGCCGTCAGTCGCTGTGGACCGCGCCTGGTTTGAGTGGGGGCAGCAGAATTACGAGGTGGCACTCGAACTGCTGACGGGCGTCCTTGAGCTCAACCCGCAAAACCTCGACGCGCTGTATGCCATCGCCTTCCTCTACTATCAGGCCTACGGCGACCCGAACCAATCGCTGGACTATCTCGAACGCTGCGTGCAGGCCGACGCGCAGAACAAAGCCTGCCTGGCCTATCTCGGCACGGTGCAAACGGCGCTTGGCAGCACGCAATCCGCGCTGCAAACCTACCGCCGCCTGATGAACACGGACACCGCAGATCCGCGCCATTTTCTGGCGGCCGGGCGCGCTTACATGAACAGTGGGGACTGCATTTCGGCGCGGCCAGTGCTGGAGCGGGGCTATACGCTCGAACAAGATCGTGACGAGCCGAACACGGACCGGCTGGCGCTGTTCGAGGAGTACCTCGCCTCGTGCGGCGCTCCCGTGCAAGCGCTGATCGCCACGCCCGAAGTGACTGACGAAGCGCCGGCGGATGGTGGGTAACCGCGCAGTTCTGAAACAATGCTTGTATAACAGGTAACGTTTTGCGCCCTTCCCGCGTCTGAATAGCAGATTCAGCGGTTCGGTACGGATTATTCGAAAGGGAGCAAGCTCATGTCGTTCGCGAAGTTTATGGCCAGCCAGGCGGGGCGTTTGCTGCGTATCGTGGCGGGGGTAGCGCTGGTCGCGCTGGGGCTGTTCGCCACTCAGTCTCCACTGTCGGTTATCTTGCTGGTGCTGGGCGTCGTATTCGTGCTGGTGGGCGTCTTCAACGTGTGCCTGCTGGCCCCGCTGATGGGCCTGCCGCTGAAGGGCAAGGATGTGCTGTCGAGGTAAGGCGGGCTGGCCAGGCATTCGCCGGGAATCGAACGGGGCGCTCTCGATGGAGAGCGCCCCGTACTGTTGGTGAACTACAACCGTCTAGAACGGCAGCACGCGATGGCAGGCCGCCCAATGGCCGGGCGACACTTCGAGCAATTCCGGGTCAGGCTCCTGATAGCAGATGCCAGGAACCGCGACCGGGCAGCGGGTGTTGAAGTTGCAGCCCAGCGGCGGGCGAGCCGGGCTGGGTACGTCACCGGTGAGGATGATGCGCTGGCGGTTGCGTTCGATGTCGGGGTCGGGGACGGGCACGGCCGAGAGCAGCGAGTGCGTATACGGGTGCTGCGGGTTCTCGTAGACTTCGTCAATCGGCCCAAACTCGACGATCTTGCCGAGGTACATGACGGCCACGCGGTCGCAGATATGGCGCACCATGCTCAGGTCGTGGGCGATGAACAGATAGGTGAGGTTGAACTCCGACTGCAGGTCTTCGAGCAGGTTGACGACCTGCGCCTGAATGGATACGTCGAGGGCCGAAATCGGCTCGTCGGCCACGATGAAGCTCGGCTTGAGGGCGAGCGCGCGGGCGATGCCGATACGCTGGCGCTGGCCGCCAGAGAACTCATGCGGATAGCGGTTGACGTAATACGGGTTGAGGCCTACCTTCTGCATCAGGTCTTCGACAAACTCCAGCATTTCCTGCTTGTTGTCGTAAATCTTGTGCACACGCAGCGGCTCGGCGATGATGTTGCCGACGGACATGCGCGGGTTGAGCGAAGCGAACGGGTCCTGGAAGATCATCTGCATCCGGCGGCGCATCTTACGCAGCTCGTCCGGCTTCATAGTCGTGAGTTCATGGCCTTCAAACTCAATCGAGCCGGAAGTTGGCTTGTAGAGCTGCAAAACGGTGCGGCCAGTCGTACTCTTGCCGCAGCCGGACTCGCCGACGAGGCCGAGCGTTTCGCCGGTATAGACGTCGAAGCTGATATCATCTACCGCTTTGACCGCGCCCACCTGGCGCTGGATGATCAGGCCGGAATTGATCGGGAAGTGCTTCTTGAGGTTACGAACCTTCACCAGCGGCACGCGCTTATCGCCCGACAGAATGCCTGCTGGCTGATTGGCGGTCACCGGGGCTGCAGCGGCCGGGCTAGACATTCTGAACCTCCGCCTGCACCGATGCAGGAATATCTTCCGTCAGGGTCTTGCCGGTACGCACGTCCACCCAGCAAGCCTTAATGTGATCCGGCGAACCAGATTCAGGGCCGGGGATCAGCGGCGGCATTTGCTTGTCGCACAGACCTTCGATGCGCATCGGACAGCGCACGTAGAATGGGCAGCCGACCGGCGGAATGCGCATATCCGGCGGCTGACCCTCGATCTGAATCAGGCGTTCGTTTTGCTGGCGGCGGTCGTGGCGCGGCAGCGACTTGAGCAGGCCGAGCGTATAGGGGTGGCGCGTATCCTTGAAGACGTCTCCGGCCGGGCCGCGCTCGACGATGCGGCCGCCGTACATGACCTGCACGGTGTCGGCGAGGCCGGCCACCACGCCGAGGTCGTGGCTGATCCAGATAATGGCCATGCCAAACTGGTCGCGCAGCTTCTTCACCAGCTCGATGATCTGCGCCTGAATCGTCACGTCGAGCGCGGTGGTCGGCTCGTCGGCGATCAGCAGCTTGGGGTTGCAGGAGAGCGCCATGGCGATCATCACGCGCTGGCGCATGCCGCCGGAGAACTGGTGCGGATAGTTCTTGAGGCGGCGCTGGGCATCAGGGATGCCGACCATGCCGAGTAGTTCGGCAGCGCGGGCGCTGGCGTCCTTCTCGTTCATGCCCATATGCAGCTTGAGGCTTTCGGTAAGCTGCGTGCCGATGGTGAGGACCGGATTGAGCGAGGTCATCGGGTCCTGGAAGATCATGGCAATTTCGGCGCCGCGAACCAGACGCATCTGATCGTTGGGCAGTTGCAGCAGGTCGCGCCCCTGGAAAAAGACCTCGCCGTTTTCGATGCGGCCGGGGGGAGATGGGATCAGGCGCATGATCGAGAGGGCGTGCACGCTCTTGCCGCTGCCGCTCTCACCCACCACGCCGAGGGTTTCGCCCTCGTTGAGCTTATAGGAGACATCGTTCACCGCATAGACGATGCCTTCCTGCGTGTGGAACCGGGTGACGAGGTGTTTAACCTCCATTAAGACGCCCAAGGGCCCTGCCCTCCTCTGCAAACACCTGCAACCGACAATGCGCCCACCAATAGCGGCAGAGTTTGCCAGCAGGCGATGCGTCTGTCAAACGGAATAACCGCGCATTATCGCATCGTGCGCGCCAGTTGACGAGGGTCGTTCCATCATGCGGAATAGAAGATTGATTACGGTGGGTAGAAGGCTACTGTGTTCAGCGTAGCCCATGACATCCAAAACTGGCGTCCGGTTTATCAGGCCCGCATCTCCTAACCCCTACTCCAAACCGCTGTGTCTACGCGCGACAGGTGGGTAAGGGGAAAATACGTCTCGCTACATGCGCCTCCCTCTCCGCGTGCGGAGAGGGAAGGAAGGTGGGGGCCGCTCACGCACGTTTCAAACGCGCTCCAGGCTCAGCCCGGCACATACGCGCTGCCGATCATAAACGTCATCAGCACGAACACGAACGAGAGGACGGTGACACCCGCCGCGATCCGGCCCTTCCTGATGCCATCGGCCGTGGGGAGCCAGTACATGACCAGGCAGAAGGCCAGCGGCGCCATACCGCCCATAAAGTGAATGTAGAGCTGCAATGCGCCCAGACCCTGATCCAGCAGCTTGATCCCGATCAGTACCTGTACCATCAGGACGATCTGGAAGAAGATGAGGGCGAGCTGGACGCGACGGTTCATCGGCCGCCGCTTCCAGGCCGACCATCCGGCCACCAGCAACGCCAGCAGCGAGGCGAGCACCACGAGCATTCCAACGGCAAAATGCACATTGGGGGGAACGAATATCGAGTCGATCATCGGGAAGTCCCCTTTATAGCCGGCCCCGTGGCGGCGAACCGCGTTGATGCGATTCTTCGAGAGGCCGTTTATTCGAACAGGGCCAGTATGGCAGGGCCGTGTTGCCGCAAGTTGGCGGTTTTGTGACAATTTGATGACAGATTCACCCACGACAGGAGTTTCGATGGCACAACGGATATTGCTTGTAGATGATGAAATGTCTGTTCTGAAGTCAGTGCGGGCCTATCTGGAGAGGGAAGGCTTCGTGGTGGCTACGGCAGAGGATGGCCTGACGGCTGTTCAACTTGCGCGTTCTTTCCAGCCGAATCTGATCATTCTGGACGTGATGTTACCCGGGCAGGACGGTTTTGGCGTTCTGCGAACCATCCGCCGCAATTCCGATGTCTATGTCTTGATGCTCACGGCAAGCGCGGGAGAGATTGACCGGGTGGTTGGGCTGGAACTGGGTGCCGACGATTACCTGACCAAGCCATTCAGCCCACGCGAACTGGTGGCGAGAGTGAAAGCGATTCTGCGCCGCGGCCGCAATGCCTCCTCCACCGAACCTTTGCTGACGTTCGGTGGCTTGCAAATAGACCCGGGCGCGCATCGCGTTTGGAAAAATGGCGAGGAAATCGAACTCACGCCGACGGAATATGACCTGCTCTTCACGCTGTCCCGTCATAATGGGCGGGTATTGAGTCGTCAGCAGTTGATCGAACACGTATGGGGATATAACTACTTCGGCGATGAGCGCATCATTGATGTGCATATCCGCAGGCTGCGCCTCAAGATCGAAGATGATTCCCAGCAACCTCAGTACATCGTCACTGTGCGCGGGGCGGGGTACCGGTTTGATGGGGGTACGGCATAAGTGAAATCCATCCTGCTGTTTTACCGTCATATCGAATGGCTGCATGTTTTTTCTTACGTCATCATCATCGCGGCCGAAATGCTCATCCTGATGACGGCTGGCAACTCGCCTTACGCGAATACATTGCGCTATGTCATTTTCTTCGGAACGATACTGGCCAGCCTGCTGCTGATACGGCAGCGTATTATCAAACCCATTCAGGAGATGACGCAGGCGAGCCTGCATATCGTCGCCGGGAACTATCACAATCGCCTGCCCCATTACGGCACCATCGAAATCAACGAGCTTGCCCAAACCTTCAACCAGATGACCGCCCATCTGGAGAATGTCGAAGCGCAGCGTGTGGCGCTTATCGGGAGCGTGGCGCACGAACTGCGCACACCGCTGAACAATATTCGCATGACGATGGAGGGCCTCGTTGACGAGGTATTCACGCCCGACATCGAGACGTTTCTGGATATTCAGCAGGAAGTGAGCCGATTGCAGCGGCTGGTGGTGCAGCTTGAGCAGCTCTCAAAGGCGGAAAGCGGCCAGGTGGCGCTGACCCTGCAAGCGACCGAGTTCGGGCCGTTCGTGCGGGCCATCTGTGACCGGATGGACGTGCAGTATGAGAGCAAAGGGGTGGAACTGGCGTTTGCCTGCGACGCCGGACTGCCTTCAATCCTCATTGACCGCGATCACATGACGCAGGTCGCCATCAATCTGCTCGGCAACGCGCTGCAATACACGCCGGCCGGTGGGAAGGTTACCGTACAAGTCGTAGGCGATGGCGCGGCGATTGTGACCCGTATTCAGGACTCGGGGATCGGGATTCCGGCCGATGAACTGCCCCGTATCTTCGAGCGCTTCTACCGCGTCGATCAGTCGCGTTCGCGCAGCAGCGGCGGCAACGGGATTGGGCTGACGATTGCCCGCCAACTGGTGCGCGCTCATGGGGGCACGCTCCAGGCCGAAAGCGCGGG
The DNA here is from genome assembly GCA_016788435.1 of Anaerolineae bacterium. Taxonomy (GTDB): domain Bacteria; phylum Chloroflexota; class Anaerolineae; order Aggregatilineales; family Phototrophicaceae; genus Flexifilum. Next base: position 36,457 of record JAEURB010000422.1, read on the forward strand.
ACCGGGCGCTGGCTCCACCTTCACCTTTACGCTGCCGGTGCGTACGGTGGCGTCACAAAACCAACCATAAACCTCACAAGAGCGCGCGGGCGGCCAGTTGGCCGCCCGCGAAGGGTGTCATATGGGGTGATGTGATGAGCGCCGGTTACACCGGCGAGGGCTGTGCGGGGGTAATCTGGCCCTTGAATATGCGTTCGAGCGCCATCGTGTGGCCGCACACGCCCCGGCTGTGGAAGAACTCGCAGCCGCAGGCGAAGTGATTGTCCCGGTAGGCGGTGATGTGCGTGTCGTTATCGCCCCGAAACGTCACCTCGAACTCGATGAAGGCGATGCGGTCTGGCTCTTCGGCGTAGCGCATGGACTTGTCCACGTCGCTGACGACGTTCTGGCCGGGCGCATAGGGCAGGGGTGCGCGCTTCAACTGCGGCTTGTAGAGCCGTTCGAGCGCCATGATGTGCGGGCAAATGCTGTGGGTGCGGAACCCCGGGCAGGTGCAATTCCAACCGCCCGGCGACAGGGTGATGGTGTAGGCATTGTTGTCGCCGCGAATCTCGGCAACGAGGGTGTTGAAGGTGATTCGGTCAGGCTGGCTGGCATACATCTTGGCTTTCTCGATCTTGCCAATCATCCCGTAGTCCATGATGGCTTCTCCTCTGCTACCTGTGGTCTGCGCTCATAAAACAAAGCACGCGGCTTCAACTGTCGCCGCGTGCTACGGTCTCGAAAAGGGGTTGAAAAGAACGCTTTGTGCATTCCTCGTCCATAGTGCGAGTTTAACCCCCGATGAAGGGCATGTCAACCAACGCAACCATTGTGGGAACGGTCCTTAATAAGCGTGACAGGCGAAGAAATCACGCCGGCCCTCGCGAAAGAAACCTCACCCCCCGGCCCCTTCTGCGAACACAGGAGAGGGGGGAGAAGGCCACTGTGCGCCGTGCCCTTGTGCGGCTCTACGCAGTGGGGAGGCTTTTCACCCCGGCGCGCCTTCGTTCAGGCCCATGCTGGCGACGGCGAGGCCGAAGGTGGCGATCTGGTTCAGGCCGCACTCGCCCTCGAACGGATCCACCGTACCGTTGCCATTGAGGTCTGTCCCCTCAACCATGGCCAGCGCCAGCACCGTGGACTGCGCGCGCTGAGGGGCCACCGATTCGAGATCTGGCGCAGCCAGCAGCTGCCGTTCCAGGTCAATGATTCCGTCCTTCCGCTGGCGCGCATTGGTGATACAGACCCGAATCAGTTCCAACTGCCCTTGCATTACCGGCCCGACGCCCGGCTCTTGCGCCGCGCGGTCCAGGCGGCGCTCGATTTCGCCGAGGAAGTATTCCAGCCCGAAACCACGCCCGGGATTCTCGCCCCGGCCGTTATTGTTGTAGTCCACCGTCGTCCCGTTCAGGATGTTGATGGTGTGTTCGGCATGCGTTTGCAGGCCGCCCACGTTATTCGCCCCGGCCGCCAGCCCGGCATGGGTCGCGGCGATCTGCGCTTCCGCCAGCGCCCCGTCGAGCAGACTGCCTTCGTAAGCGGGCTTGCCATCGGCCTCCGGCAGGCTGGCAGTGACAAAGATATCGGTCAGCGCCTGAGTGAGCAGGGCGGGTGAGCTTCCACTGTAGACAACCGGCCCGGCTGGTTCGTCCACCGCGCCCGTTTCCGCCGAGAGCGCGACGGCGTTGTAGAGGCCGGGCAGGAATGTCCCATCCGGATCGGTGTAGGTGAGGACGCCACTGCCAAAGGCATCCACGGTGACTTCGCCGATCTTCCGCGTGTCTCCCGAACCAGTATTAACCAGCCAGGCCATGTACCGGCTGCCAGCAGGCAAAGCGGCCACGTCGTTGATTTGCAGGCTGATAGTATCGGCCGTTCGGGCGGTGCTGCTGTACACGGCGCGGCCGAAACCGGGCGCAACCGTCACCAGTGGCCGGGGTGGCCGGGTCGGCGCGGAGGCGGCGGCCGTGGTCTCGACGGTGGGCGCTGCCACGTCGCCGGGCTGGTTGCGGCCGGTGAGCAGAACCAGCGCCGCCACGATCAGCACCGCGATGATGGCAAACCCGCCGAGCAGCAGCAGTGTATTGGAGGCGCTGCCCATGGCCGGATTGGTAGGCGACGGAGTGGGATTGGCGGGTGTGGTCAGGGTGGGCTTCGGCGTGGACTGGCCTGGGCTGGTTACGGCGATGGTGGTGAGCGGTGAAGGCGGTTCTATCTCCAGTGGGGCTTGATCGGTGGCTCCACCCGCCAGCGCCGATGCGAACTCGGACGCGGTGGCGTAGCGGGCGGCCGGGTCTTTGGAGAGCGCCTTTTGCAGCACGGCATCGAGCGCCAGTGACACATTGGGGCTGATATTGCGCAGGCTGGGTACCGGCGCGTTGATCTGCTGCATCACCACCTGCATCGCTGTGTCGGCGGTGTAGGGCTGCTGGCCGGTGAGCATCTCGAAGATGACGACAGCCAGCGAATACAGGTCGGAACGCCGATCGACCGGCAGACCCTGCGCCTGCTCGGGCGACATATAGGCGGGCGTGCCGATCAGCCCGCCGGTGACGGTGAGCGTGCCGGCAGGAGCCGCCCCCTCGATCAGCTTGACGATGCCGAAATCGGCCAGCAGGGCATGGCCTTCGCGGTCGAGCAGGATATTTTCCGGCTTCAGGTCACGGTGAACGACGCCCTGACGGTGGGCGTAATCGAGCGCGCCGGCAATTTGGCGCGTGTAGTCCATCACCCCGCTGAGTGCCATCGGGCCGGCGGCAATCCGCCCGGCCAGCGAACCGCCATCCACATACGGCATCACCAGATAAAGGATGCCATCCTGATCGCCATAGTCGTAGAGCGGCAGGATGTGCGGGTGCTGCAGGCGGGCGATGGTTTTGGCTTCGAGGCGGAAGCGGGCGAAAAATCCGTCGTTCTGGCCGGGGTGTGGCGGCAGAACCTTGACGGCGACGGTGCGCTCGACATCGGCCTGAACACCGCGATAGACGGTAGCCATGCCGCCCTGCCCGATCAGCCCGGTGATCAGGACTTTGCCGAGCGTTTTTCCTACCAGTGATTCTGACGACACGCCCGTCCTCGATTCCGGCAAGCCGCGCCCCAAACCTCAGAGCGCGAACGCCTCCTCCAGTTCCTCACGCAGTGCAAGGTAGCTTTCGTGGCGCGACGGCGCAATCAGGCCGCTTTTCACCGCCGCGCGAACGGCACAGCCTGGCTCGTCACGGTGCGCGCAGTCGGCCGCAAACTTGCAGCCGGGGGCCTGCGCCGCGATTTCCGGGAAGTAGGCGTCCAGCTCTTCCGGCTCGACATCCCAGATAGTCAGTGTACGCATCCCCGGCGTATCGGCCAGATAGCCGCCGAACGACAGCCGCACCAATTCGCTGTCGCGCGTGGTGTGCTGCCCTTCCTGATGATAGCGGCTGACCCCCTTGACTGCACGCCCAAGGCCCGGCTCCAGTTGGTTGAGCAGGCTGGTTTTGCCCACGCCAGACGGGCCGGTAAAGACCGAAATCTGGCCCTGCAGCAGCTCGCGCAGCGCATCTATGCCCTCGCCGGTGGTAGCGCTGGTGGCGAAGACCGGGTAACCCAGGCGCTCGTAGAGGCCGAACAGCGCGCGCGACTCACCCGTCGTGTCGAGGTCAATCTTGTTGAGCACCAGCACGAGGCGGTCGAGGCCGGCTTTCTCACCCATGACGAGGAAGCGGTCAATCATGCGCGGGGCCGGGGCAGGCTGGGCCGCCGCGAAGACGAACAGCGCCTGATCGGCGTTGGCGATCAGCACCTGCTCGCGCTCGGGCGAGCCTGCGCCGCGCGCGCCGATGGTACGCATGGCCCGCGATACGGCGCTGCGGCGGGGTTCGATGGCCTCAATCGCACCAGTGCCATCCTCGTTCATCGTGAACTGCACCTGGTCGCCGATGGCCGCCAACGCGCTGGCTTGCGCCTCTTCCTTAAGACGCCCGCGCAGCCGGCAGAGGACGATCTGGCCGTCGTCAGCGGCTTCCACCTGAAAGAAGCCGCTCTGCGCTTTCACAATCAGGCCGCGCCGTGCATCCAATCGCCCCGTACCCCCGCCTGCTGTGCCGAAGAATGCGCGTTCGTAACGCGCCTGTGCTGTCATTCTACACAACTTTTGTGGAAGCCAACGCGAAGCGAAAGCACAACTGTTGCGGCGCACAGGGGACGGGCGAATGACGTTTGGGGTGAGGGGCGGGAGCTGTTCCGCAATGCGCACGCCCGGTATTCCACTTTGTCTTCCATTTATTCGTCCTTCCGTTCACCTTGGCCATAGAACATACGTGCTAATATTGAAGCCAGCGAACGATTAGGTTCGCTGGCAGCTTCACAACCCCATGACCGCCCCGCTCTGCACCATGACGCCCATCGCGTGTGGAGGACGGGAGGCGGAAAAGCAGTTGAAAGTTGAAGGTTGAAGGTTGAAAGTGCGCGCCTGACCAGACGGGCCGCTACCACTTCTCCTTCATCGTTTGGCTGTCAACTTTGAACTTTTAACTTCTCTTCTCAGGAGGACACCGCAATGACAGGTTCTCCGCAGGCCGTCAAAGCGCTGGACGGAAGCAGCGGACGGGTGGGCGGCTACCTCGTGGTGTGGGGCAGCCCGGCCAGCCGTGACTTGCAGGATGAGTATTTCACCCCGGCCACCGATCTCGGCCTGGACTGGTTCGAACGGCGGCCGGTGCTGTATCACCACGGGCTGGATGGCGCGGTCAAGACGGCCGTCATCGGCGCGGTCGAGCAATTGACGCCCGACGCGATTGGCGTGTGGGCCGAAGCGCAGCTCGACATGCGCCAGAAGTACGCCCGCGCCGTCTACCGCCTGATCGAGCGCGGCGTGCTGAGCTGGTCGAGCGGCAGCCTGCCCCATCTGGTCGAGGTCGAGCCGGATGGCCGTATCGCCCGCTGGCCGCTGGTGGAGGGCAGCCTGACGCCTTCGCCCGCCGAACCGCGCCATACCGATGTGCGCACCATCAAAACCGCGTTCGCGCTGCTGGGCCTCGATCCGGCCCGGCTTGATCAACCACCGGTTTCCCCGGCAGACAAGGAGCATTCCCCGATGACCGAAATGATCCCGTTTACGCCGCCCAGCGAGGCGGCCCCGCTCAAGCGCCTGCCCGTCGCCAGCCCCGCCGACGCGGTGAAAGCGGGCGCTATCAGCGTCGGCAGCCCGTATGACGGCCTCGACGCGCTCGACCTGCTGCACGGCTACGTGATGCTGCGCGCGGTGAAGGGCTTCCAGGGCGTGAGCGAACGCTTTGCCGGCGCTTTGGCCCACAAGGTACGCGGCGCAGGAATGAGCGCGCTGAAGGCCGACGAACTGAACCGCAGCACGCTGACCGGCTTCGGTGACGAGTGGGTTCCCGACCTGTGGAGCGCGCAGATCTGGCGCAAGGCGCGCACCGAAAACGTGGTGCTGCCGCTCTTCCCGCAGATCGAGATGCCGAGCAATCCGTTCGAGGTACCGACCGAAGGGGCCGATCCGTCGGTCTTCTTCGTGCCGGAAACGGCCGACGAGGCGCAGTTGGGGCTGGGCAGCGGCAACCCGATCCCGGACAGCAAGATCGGCAGCGGCAAGGTGCAGTTGACGGCGAAGAAGCTGGCCCTGCGCGTGGGTTTCAGCGCCGAACTGGTCGAGGATGCCATCGTGCCGGTGCTGTCCCTCTACCGCGAACAGGCCGTGCGCGCCATCGCCGACAGCATGGATTACCTGCTGCTGAACGGTGACACGACAACCGCCGCGACCGGCAACATCAACAAGGATAACGCCGCGCCGGCCGCCACCGACCGCTATCTGGCCTTCGACGGCCTGCGCAAGCTGGGGCTGGTGACCAACACCGCCAACCGCGTGGACGCCGCCAATGCCGCGCCGGCGCTGGCGCTGCTGCGCTCGGCCCGCTTCAAGCTGGACCCGCGCGCTTCGGTGCGCCCGGCCGACCTGGCCTGGATTGTGGACGCCGGGACGTACGCCAAGCTGCTGGCGATGAGCGAGTTCCTGACGATGGACAAGGCGGGTCCGCACGCGACGGCGCTGACCGGGCAGATCGGGCTGATGGACGGCTCGCCGGTGCTGGTGAGCGCCGAAATGCCGCTGACGGAAGCGGATGGCAAGGTAGGCGCAGGCCCGAATGACCGGGGCACGGCGCTGGTGGTGTATCGCCCGGGCTGGTACGTGGGCTACCGCCGCCGCATCGCCGTGAATGTGGACTACCTGCCCTACTACGACAGCTACCAGTTGACGGCGACGGTGCGGCTGGCGCTGGCCCCGTTCGATACGGACGCGGCCGCCGTGCTGTTCAATCTGGCGGTGTAGACGGGCAAATCTGAACCACAGAGGCACAGAGGACACGGGGGGCCGGGTTGTCGCCGTCCCCTCTGTGTAGCAGCGGTAGCTCACCGGAAGTCACGCCGGGCTGTAACGGATAGCCGCCTTCGCCCAGCGAGCGAAAGCTCCTTGTGCTAGGAGCCTTGCTCCCACAAAGCAATTCCCGCGCTGGTAATGTGGACTTGATTTTGGGACGGTTTTCCCACCCATTCCACCAGCGGCGGATGGCGGTTGATCAGACGCTTAATCGTCGTATCCAAGCCAACATATTGTACCGGACTTGACTTGCGTTCCCGGTTTCTATACAGAATGACCAGCGCCTGCCACTCCAGATAACTGATATCCGCATTTTCAGACACGTCAATAACTCCTTTCAAGCATCAAAGGCGTGGTCACAGCCCGATTCGACTTTACCGCCACGGCCTCTGCGCGTTTGGGGAACGGGGCAGCAAGCGACCATGCCCGTTCATCCCAATTCTGAAAGGCCGCAAGTCGTTCGAGCCTGACCTAATAACTCGCGTATTCCGAATTTGTGGCGTCAAACCGGGCGCGCCGGGCCTGCCCCAGTTCATCTTCGAAATCATGGAGCGCTTTGGCAAAAGGCTCGTTATGCAAACCCGCCTTGCGCAGAACATGCATGAGTTCCAGCGCCAACTGTTCGAGGTCGTTGATATGTTTGGAGGAGACTGTCTCAAGCTGCATCTGGCACCTCATTCTTGAACACGACAGGACACTTCTCTGGATAACGGCCGGTTGGGCCGGCGCGGCGAGACTGGAAAAAGAAAGAACCCCGACAGGATCGCGGGGTTCCAGAATGCGATTTTAGGCGGGAGTTGACCGGAGGCTATCCCTGAGATCGAGTTCCGGCCATCTATCAAACCGCCTTAAGTGTACCACAGTTCCTGAGCGCCCTTCCAAATCGCCCGGCTGGCGCTGGCCCCGTTCGACACCGGCGTGACGGCATTGCTGTTCAATCTGGCGGTGTTAGGGCGAAGTAATAAACAAACGCCAAGAACGCCAAGGGGGGCCGGGGAAAGGGAACGGCCCCTCATTCCCCCAACGCGTACACACGCAGCAGGGGGCGGTCCGGCGCACCTTCGATCTCCGCGATCAGCCGGCCGGGGGACGAGACGGGCGCATAGGGGATGTCCTCCAGCACCGCAACCATGCCGGGCTGATGGCCGGCTTCAAGCAGCGAGTCGAGCGCCGGAATGTCCTCACCGTTCGGGTTCAGGCGTGGACAATCGACCGGCAAATCGCCCGCCAGATAGCGCAGGCTGAGGCAGTTGGCGAGGATACCAATCACCCGTTCAGCCCTTTCGCCGCGCAGAACGTCCAGCGTTTCGTTCAGCCCGAAGCCGCCGCTCTCGGCCGTGATGTATTCGCTCCGATCACTGGCGGTCAGCGGCACGGCCAATGGGTTGGTCATGAGCGCTGTGGCGAAAGGCAGCCAGACCAGCGCCGCCCACACGAGGATGATCGTCAGCGCCAGGCGGCGAACAATAGGCGCATAGCGCTTGCTGAGGTACTCGACCGCGACTGCGCCGCACAGCAAGACGATATTCAGCGGCGCGATGATATGGCGGGAGTCCTGCCGCCCGCTCAGCGACAACACCAGCAGCGGCGCGACAAGGAGCAGCGGCAGGTAGAACTTCCGTCGCAGCAGCAGAACGACAATGCCTGCCAGCAGCAACAGGCTCATCAACAGTCCCGCGTATCCGATCAAGGTGTCGGGAACGAGCAGAAGCTTGTCGAGGTATGCACCCCGGGCGACGCTGGAGGGGCTTTGCAGGTAGAAAAATGGGTTGACGCCGCGCAGCAGCAGCACGCCGAGAAACGTCGCGCTCAGGCCGATACTCACAGCGAGCGCAACCATTGCCCAACGCGCATTCTCGCGCCAGGGGCGGCCAGGCGGTTTGAGGGTGAGCGCAGCCGCCAGCGGCACGCCAAGATAGGGCAGCGCTGATACCTTCGCGCCGACTGCCACGAAGAGGGCCAGCCCGCACAGCGCCGCATCGAGCCAGTGGGCGCGAACACGCAGGCGCGCCCCGAAGTACACTCCCACCAGGACGGCCGACGCCGAAACCGGGTCGGCCAGTGCCAGCCGGTCAAAGAACAGATGAAAGGCACTGAAGGTAAAAAGCAGCGCGGCCAACACGCCGCTCCATCCACCGCCCAGCAACTGCCCGGCGGCCATCGCGGCTGCAACACCCGGAACGACGGCCAGAATGGTCGCCATCCGCGCGACAAAAACGGGCATCCCGCCGGTTTGCGCCTGCGCCGCCACATACAACCAGACCGTGAACTGCCGTCCTTCTTCAGCGCGGGCGAGCAATCCCTGCTCGCGCACCAAATTCCCGAAGTTGATGTGAAAGGCCTCGTCCACGAACGGAGGGAACGATTCCAGGGCCCAAACACGGGTCAGCCAGAAGAACAGGATCAACACTGTTCCGAGCAGAAGCCAGTGGGAAAAACGCGCAGATTTTTGCATGCAGGAGAAAGTAGCGCGGTTCGATGGAGAATCACACCGTCCCCGTTCCCTGAACCTCGGACGGGGGCGGCATGTTCACGGATAAAGGTGGTGGTGCGCCTAACCGACCTTGATAAACACCAGCGTATAGTTCACGAGCGCCGGGCCGCTGCCATCGGGCAGCGTGACGTTGAGGAAGCGCTGATTGCTCTCGTTGTTCAGGGTCAGCGTCAGGCTTTGCCCGCAGGCGAGGTTCTGCGCCTGGTTCTCGCCCCAGCGCACATACTCAGTACCCGTTCCTGTGCAGGCCAGCGTGACCGCGAACTGCGCGAACGAGTTGGCGCTGTCGAAATTGCTCACGCTCACGCTGATGCGGTCGCTGCGATCACCGGCGGGGTACGAAATCTGCTGGCTGAACGAGCCGCCGTTGTTGCGGTCAAGCTCCACCTGATAGTCGTTGTCGGGCGGGGCGACCGGCGGTGGTGTGGGCGTAATGGCCTGCGTCGGCGGTTCGCTATCAGGCAGCGGCGTGACGGTGACGAGGCCGATGGCCGTTGCGCTGGCGAATGGCGTCGCGGTCGCCTGGCCCGGCGCGGCCGTGGGTGGCGCGGCTGGTGGCTGAATGGTGGACAGATTGCCGCACGGTCCGTTCAGGGTCACGACCGTCGCTGAGGACCAGGCCTGCGCGCCGTTCGTGTTCACCGCATACCAGCCGCGATCCGGGCTGATGCCCTGCACGGGGAGGAACATGCCGGGGTTGAGCGATCCCACGATACCGTAATTGGTGCCGGGGCCGCTCCGCAGATTTACCGTGCCGCCGCTGCTCGCCGTGCAGACGTTGGCGGGAGCAACCGCCGCAGCGCCGGGTTCCTGGGTGGCAGCGGGCGCAGTCACGTTATCCGGCAGTGCGCCGCCGGTCGAAATCTGAACCATTCCGGTGGAGTCCAGGCTCGCGGGCTGCAGGGCAATGACGGCTGCGCCGGCGGCGGCAGGCAGGTTGACGCTGGCCTGCGGCACGCCGTCCAACAATGCGATCAACGAGCCGTCCGGGCCGTAGAGCTGCGCGCTGAACGCGAAGGTGGCCGGACTTGCCGCAAGGGTGAGCGTGCCCGGCGCCGATGGATCCACCGGGATGGCGATGAACTGGGGAAGCGGGCTGGCTGTAAAGTCGGCAACCGCAGCCGAACCGGGCGGAAGGGCCGGGGGTTCACCGGCCTGCAGCCCGTTTAGCTTGATCAGAAAGTCTCCTATCGTGCCGTTGGCGCCGCCCACGAGCAAGGCGTAAGTTCCGTTGGTGTTCAGCCGCCTCGCGATGCGTGCGTCCACAGCGCCCGGGGTCAACGAGTTGCTATCGCTGGCGGCGATAGGCTCTTGCGAAGGGCTGAGCAAGCTCACGCTGGGGTCGAAGCCGGGCGTCAGCGCAATCACGTCCACTGCGATCAGATCGCCCGCGCTGGCCGGAAACGAATAAATCACCAGCGGCGAGGCGGTCGAAATCGTGCCGACCTGCGCGCTGCCATAAGCGAGGCTCCCGCCAGTCTGGGCGGACACCCCGGCCGCGAGAAGCGCAACGAGAAAAGCTGGAACAAGGACGCGAAATATGCGGCGCATCGGTCATCCACCCCCACTACGTATCCGAACGAAATGGCTCCTTTTCCGGTTCAGTGTGGGGCAATTCCCGATCTGGGGCAAATGCAAGTGATTTACAGCGACGGCAGGCCGAGCCAGTCTTCCCACGCCCGCAGCAGGACGAAAGCTTGCGCGGCCTGCCCGGCGCTGGCCAGTTGAGCGGCGCTGTCGCTGGCAACCTGCGCCCGGTACGAGTCGGTAGTGGCCGTCATGTGAGCCAGCGCCAGCCGCTGCACCTCGCTCACGCAGCCCGGCGCTTCAAGTGCCGTAACCTGCTCGCTGAGGGTATTCATCCGGCCAATCGCCAGATTCAGGTTGAGGGCGGTCGCGGTGCGCGCACCAGCCGCTTCAGCCGTGAAATCGGCCCACAGTGGCACGAGCGCGGCATGCCATTCTTCGGGCGCGCAGTCACCGCCGCTGCCGCGCGCGATGGCGCGGGTGGTCGGTGCGTCGGGCGCGGTGAAGACGCCCATATCCCACAGTGATGTGAGCGTGCGAGCCAACGCCAGCGTAACGGCGGCGGAATGTGCATCGAAAGCGGCGCTGTCCCCGGCTTGCGCGGCGTCGAGGCCGGCCAGCGTTTCATCCATCGCACCCAGCAGGGCAGCATAGGGCGTTTCCAGGCAGGCTGGTGCGCCGCCGCTGACCAACGTATCTCGGCGCGGCGCGATGCGCAGGCGCAAAGCTCCCGCGTTTTCGGCCCCGCTAGCGAGCGCGGGCAGCGCGGCCGCCACGCTGTTGAAGGTGTCCTGCTGGCCGAACCACCAGGCCGCGCCATCGGCGCAGACGACACCGGCCGGCAGCGGCGTTCCGGCGGCAGCGACATCAAGCGTGCGCTCGGCGGCCGGTTCAGCCGCCAGCGTCGGCACGTTCAGGACGGCTACGGTTGGCACGCGGTCGAGAAAAGCGGGTACAGCGGTCGGTGGTGTTTCGGGCAACACGCCGCGATCTTCCGCCAGCCAAACGGCGGCCCCGCTGATCAGGCCGCAGATTAACACCGCGATCAGCGCGATGAGGAGGATTTCCAGAATCCCGCCGAGAAACTGGCCGCAGGTTGGCCCGGTACGAAGCGGCGGGGGAGGAGTAAGTGGCTCGTCGGGCAGCGAACCGCCGTCGAAGGGGTCACCCAACATGGTGAGTTCATCGTCCTGCATGGGCGACGATTTCCTGGCCATCGGCGGTGTTCTCCCCGCAGGGCGCGTTCAACGCGGCGAATACTGCCGCCATTATAACGTGGGCTGGCCGTTCCGAATCATGAGGCGAGGCGGCTTCGACTGGAAGCCGCCTCGCTCCTGCTAAGCGTACGGGCTGGCTACTGGGAAGCCAGTGTCAGCGCCATGCGCGTGGAAACGGTCACATCGTTGTACACCGCCGACATGCCCAGGCTGCTGAAGATCGGGCCGACTTCCAGTTCCTGCGAACCGCTGTACGCCGAGCGGCCCAGCATGCCGAGTTCGATGATGGCATTCAGCATGTCCCCGCTGCCGTAGAGCAGGACCGGCGAGTTCGTCAGCGCCAGCGCCGCCGCTTCCTGATAACCGGCATCGCCGTTCAGGCCGCCGTCTGGCGAGAGCGCCTGGCGGGCCATATCCGGCGTGCCAATGACGAACACGCTTTCGTTGCCGCCGATCACAATTTCGAACGGATCACGCATCCCGCGTGACGTCACACTGATGAGGATGGCCGGCGCGCCGCCAATCGTTTCCTCGCTGATTGTGATGCCTCCACTACGATCCAGGGTGGCCAGTTGAGCCAGGCCCTCCTGAAGGCCGGCCACCAGCGCCTGCGCGCCTTCGCCAGTCGTATTCTCGGCGATGAAGGCAAACTGCATCAGGCGCGCCATATCCTCCGGCCCGGCCTGAAGCAGCGCGTCGAAGTCGAACGAGAAGCCGAACGCATACTGGCCGGTCATCCAGCTCAGTACCGCGTCGTCCAGTTCCATGCCAGTCATGCCACGGAAAGCCAGATTCAGGCCAGCCAGCACTTCCTCAGGGCTGCCCTGCCGCCCGCTCTGTTCCGGGACCGTCTCCGCCATCCGTGCCATGTTCGCGAGGCCCTGCTCAATCGAGGCGGCCAGGTCGGTGCCTTGCATCGCCAACTGCGTGCCGGCGGGCAGGTGCTCGGCGAAAGCCGGGTCGAACGGCGCGAAAGCCGTCATATCTACCGCCATATCGCCCATCGCGCTCATGTCCATGCCGAGGCTGATATCCGCCGTGAGCGAACGGCCATCGAGCACCGTCAGGCCGAGGCCCATCCCGCCAATGGCATCCAGCATCGGTTCAAGCATCGCCATGTTCATGCCCATGCTGGCGCTCATCGCTGCGCTGTCCCGCATCTCGCTGAGGCTGGCTTCGACCATCGCGTGATAGTCCACATAGCCGAGCAAACCGTAGGACGGTTCGGGCAGCGCGGCCAGCGCCGACTGGAACTGGGCGTTATCCACCAGCGACGGCGACGGCATGCCGCCGATGGGCAGTGCTTCCGGCTTGTTGGTGAGGATCAGCACCTGATCGTCAAGGTAGACGGCCGCCGATTCATCTGGATTGGCCGGCGTGATCAGGGTGTATCCCGCCTGCTCGTCAATCACGAGCTGATCGGCCGGCGCGATGCGCTCGAAGAACGCCTGGGCCGCGGCGCGGTCGGTGATGCTGATTGCGATCAGGAACGGACCGTCATCGTCTTTCTCCACCAGAGTTTCCATAGACAGCGCCCCGAACGACGCGGAGTCGCCCAGCCACGAGCGCACGGCTGCATCGAACGTTTCGCCGCTGCTGGCCTGCCCCGCCATCGCGTCCAGCGCCTCGCGGAGGGTCGTGCCATCCATCGCGCCCGCAGGCAGTACGGCCTCGATATGCGCGCGCATGGCATCCATCTCGTCAACGAACGCATCGTCGGTGCGGAATGCGGCATACAGCGCCGTGTTCTGCGGATAGTAGGCGGCCAGCGCCACCAGATCGGGCGTGGATTGAGCCGCCACAGGGAGGATTGCCCCGACCAGAAGCAGGGCGACAATGAGGAGGACCAGTCGTTTCATGGCATTCATCCTTTATGCAACGTCACACCACCTTACTATACGCGAGATCGCGGGGGCGCGTTGCAACGGCTGGCCTGCGCTGGGTACACTGGCCGGGTCAGGCTGGCAGGAATCTCCGCCTCGTGACCACAACGCCGCCCATGATCAAACTGGCTCTCCCCCGCTGGCGCGCCTTCGCCGCCGCGAGCCTGGCGCTCGCCGCCGTGGCCGCCATGTCGGTCAGCGCGGCGCTCTATGGCGAACTGCGCTTTCAGGACTGGCCCGACTTCTTTGTGGCGGCCGGCACTGCGCTCATACCCCTGCTGGTGGGCGTCGTGCTGCTCGGCCTTTCCCTCTGGTGGTCGCCCTGGCGGCTGCCGTTTCTCCGGCCCACCCGTGAAGCGGCGAACGGCCGCACGGCCTGGCGGTGGCTTGTCACCGGCGTGCTGCTGCTGGCACTGGGGACGGTCCTCGGCGGGCGTTTGGTTGGGGCACTGCCCGCCGCCAGCGCGCATATCCAGTTCGCGCTGCTGCTGGCCGGAGTATTGGTGATGGGCTGGGCCTTGAGCGGCGCGCCGCGCGGCTTTCCCGCCATCTCGCGGCGCGAAGGAGCGCTGGTCGCCGGCCTGACCATCGCGGCGCTGGTGCTGCGCGTGGCCAAAACATCCGCCATTATCCCCGGGCTGATAGACGAGGTGCATTTCATCAACGGGATGCACGCCCTGTGGAGCGACCCGGCCGCCCCGCTGCTGCGCCAGGTTTCGACCTTTCTGCCGGCTACCATTCTCTATCACTACTGGCAGGTCAACGCGGTGGCGCTCATCGGCCACTCACTGGAAGGCATGCGCCTCACCAGTCAAATCGCCGGCGCGCTCACTATCCCGGCCGTTTACCTGCTGGCGCGTTCGCTGTTCGACCGGCGTACGGCGCTGGCGGCTGCCCTGCTGCTGCTGGCCTTTCCGCCGCACATGGTCTTCAGCCGCCTGGCCTATGCCCATATCGCCGATCCGCTGTTCGGCACGCTGGCGCTCGGCCTGTTCGCGCTCGGGCTGAAGGGCGGGAAACGCTGGGCGTGGGCGTGGGGCGGCGTGGCGCTGGGCATGACCCAGTATTTCTTCGAGGGCGGACGGCTGCTTTACCCGCCGCTGGCGCTGATCTGGCTCATCTATTTGCTGATCGCCTGGGGCCCGCGCCGGATGATTCGTGCGCACGGGCGCGGCATGATCACGGCCTTCACCGCCGCGCTGCTGGCCGCACTGCCGATGTACGTGACGATGGCGGCGGCGAACGCGCCGTTCTCCAGCCGCCTTAACGACTCGGGCGGCGGCGTTGGACTGGTTGACCAGTTGAGCGAATATGACTCGCTCGACACATTCTCGCAGGTCTTCCTTCTGCGCCGCTTGGTGGACCCGTTCCTGACTTACGTCGCCCTGCCGGATTCGACCGGCGAGTACTACGGCAATGACCAGCCGATGGTGCTGCCTGTCCTCGTGCCGCTGCTGCTGCTCGGCGCGGCGCACAGCCTGTGGCGGGCCCGCTCACCAGCCATCATCGTGCTGATGGGGGTGCTGACGGTGGCGGCGGGCAACATCATCATGCAGGAAACGCGCTGGTTTCCGCGCTTTGTGCCGGCAATGCCGCTGCTGCCGCTGCTGATGGCGGTTGGCCTGCGCTATACCGTGCCGCTGTTGTGGCCGCTTCCCGCGCTGCCCGCCTCTTCCCGGCTGCGGGCGGCTGGCGCGGCGGTCGTGCCTATCGCGGCCGGGGCAGCGCTGGTACTGCAGGCGGTCTATTTCTTCGGCCCGTACCGCGAAGCCTACGCTGTGTCGTTTCGCGCTGCCAATCCGAATCGCGACCCCTACGATGCGGTGCAGCGGGCGGTGGCCCTGCCCGATCCGCGCCGTACGCAGGTGGTGCTGGTTTCCACGTTCGAACAGGATGAGCACACGCCGCGCGGTTTCTTCGACTATCTGATGCCCAATTCGCTCCCGCTGCTGATCCCGCCGCCCGGGTCGTTTACGAACGACTTCCTCGCCAGCTTGCCCCGCGATCACGGTTACGCCTTCTTCCTCGAACCAGCCGATACCAGGTCATATCGCCTTTTATCCAACGCCTTCCCCGTCGGCGCCCCGCTCTATTCGAACCAGCCGCTGCTCCCCGCCAGCGAGGAATACCTGCTTTTCTACGTCCCACCGCCCGAAAACGCCCCGGCCAACTGAACCCTGCTACCCAATCCATAGCCTGAAAGTCTGACTACCGTGAACGGAGGTTGCCCCGTGTCTACTCTTGCGACACTTGCTGAACTGCACCGTCATCTCGGCCTGCGCGCCGATGAGACGAGCGACGATGACCGCCTGTTGACCGCCCTGGAAGCCGCCAGCGCCGACCTGGAGCGCGAGTGCGGCCGCCGCTTCGAGCCGCGCCTCGCGGCCATCACGCACACCGATGTTCAGTCAGGAGATACGCTCTCGCTGGCCGACGATCTGCTCGAACTGACTGGGTTGTACGACGCCGGCGGCGCAATCCCGCTGGAGGCCGTGACGCGCATCCCGGCCGATGGCCCGGCGGCGCTGCTGCGGCTGGCCGAGGGCCTGTACTTCATGGCGGGCGAAGTGACCGTGACCGGCTGGTGGGGCTGGCATGACGACCCGGCCGCGCTGTGGGCAGCGACCGGCCAGACGGTGCAGGACGACCCGCTGCAGGCCGCCGCCGATCAGGTGACGGTGGCCGAACCCGCCGCCTTCTCGCCGGGGCAACTGTTGCGGCTGAACGCCGAGGTGCTGCGCGTGGCGGTGGTTCCATCTACGCCTGGCCCGATTTACGTGCTGCGCGCTCAGTGCGGCACCGAAGCGGCCAGCCACGCTCAGGGGACAGGTATCGAAAGCTGCGCGCCATCGCCCGACGTGCGCGACCTCGTGTTGCGCCGGGCGGCCTGGCTGGCGCGCCGCGCCGAACCACTGCCCGATGCGCTGCGCCAGCCCGCCCGCCGCTGGCGGCGCGAGCGCGTGTAGGAGACCCATCAATGACCCCGTTTGCCGATGCCCTTGCCGCGCTGGCCACCTTGCAGCCCGCCGGAATTGCCGCCCGCTTCAGCATTGAGGATGCCCCCGGCCAACTCAACCGCGCCCAGTTCCCAGCCCTGCTCGTGCGCCCCTACGATGAGCAGGAGCGCCGCCTGTTCCGCGAGCGTGGCGAGGCCTTCGAAGCGCTCGCTTTCGCCAACGGCCCGGCGCTCGTCACCTGTGCCGTCACGCATCTATTGCTCGTCGCGCCCGAGGACAGCGGGCTGGGCGCACGCTCACAACTACCACCTCTCGCCAGCCTGCTCGATGCCTACTTCGCCGCGCTGGCCGCCGATCCCATGCTGGGCGGCGCGCTGGCTTCCCCGGCCCGCGTCTCCGTCGAAGCGGGCGTGTTCACCTTTGGCGACCTGCGCTGCATCGGCGCAGCCCTGCGCCACCGCTGGCAGGTTGCGTACTGACGAAAGGCTCTCTCATGCCCCACACCTATACGATCACACTGGATACCGCCGATGACGGCACGCCGCTCGATCTCACGCCAGACGTGCGGGCGCTGGAATGGCGGCTCGGCTCGGAGCATCCCGAACAAGCCCTTGCGCCGTCCGGCCGCGCCCGCCTCACCCTATACAATGTGGGCGGCCGCTATGCCGCTGGCGTGCCCGATTGGGCCGGGCGCTGGCTCGTCATTCGCTGCCACGACGGCGAAACGGAGCGCGTCCATTTCAGCGGGCTGGTCGAGGCTATCCGGCCAGGCACCGGGCCGGATAAGGCCGGACTGGCGTACCTCGACGCGGTGACGGCCGATGCCGGTTTATCTGCGCTCACGGCCGCGCTGCCCCCGCTGGTGGATAGCGCGCCCGGCCCGTTGATCGCGGCATTGCTGGCCGGTTTGCCGCTGCGCCGGGCGGACTTGCACGCCGCCTGGGTGCTGGAAACCACAGGCTTTGGCGAACTGGATACAACCTCGCGGCTGGCCGAATTGCTGGCTTTGCCGGTGGAGGCTGACGAGGGCATCGCGCGTTTTGCGTGGGCGGCGCTGGGCGGGCTGCCAGCGAACGAGGCGCTGCGCCAGATTGTGGTCAGCGAGGGCGGGCGCGGCGCGATGGATCGCGAAGGCGTGTTTATCTTCCGCGACCGGCACCAGCCGCTGCGGGCACTGCCGGACGCGCTCGAGTTCTCCGGCCGGATGCTGGGCCTCGAACTGGTCGTGGGTGAGGAGTGGGCCAACTGCGTGCAGGTGCATTTCGCGCCGGTTGTGCTGGGCGAAGCGGATATGGTGCTGTGGACGCTCGAACGGCCGCAGAAGCTGCCGCCGGGCACACGCCGGATGACCGTGCGCTTTCACGCTGCCAACGGCGAATCCGTCGCTGCGTGGCGAGTGGATCGTCTGATCGCCAGCGCCGCCGAACACGACGATGGCAGCGGCCGTCCGATGCCGCTCGAGGCGCTGATTGTCGCCGTCAACGCCCGCCAGGCCACGCTCGAACTCCGCAATCCGTCAGCAGAAGATATTTGGCTGCTGGCGGGTGCGCGGCTGGAAGGTACACCGCTGTACTTCGGCGCTGCGCTGATGGCCGAACAGGTGGACGAGCAAAGCATGGCCTTTCACGGCCCGCGCCGCCGTAACCTCGTGCTGCCGCTGGCCGGTTCGCTGGACGACGCGGATGGCCGCGCGCGCTTCGAGTTGCTGCGCGCCCCCCGGCCATCGCCCCGCGCCGCCTGGATTGACCTTGATACGCGGGCCGCCCCGCAGGCGCTGGCCGTGACCCTTGGCGGCCGGGTTCGCGTGCGCGATTCGCCGTCTTCCCACGATGCCGCCTATCACGTCATTGGCGAGGCGCACACGGTGGACGACGGGGGCGCGCGTCATCGCATCCGCCTGTTCCTCGAACCAGCCTCCCTCACCCGCTTCTGGGAAATCAGCCTCTGCGCGCTCGGCAGCGAAACCGCGCTGGCGTATTAAGGGCAAGTTGAAAGTTGAAGGTTGAAAGTTAAAAGAGAGGCCGGTGACTCAACACCATCCGTACCTACCGTTTGCCTTTCAACCTTCGAGTCGGACCTTCCAGCACTTTCAACTCTCAACTCTCAACTCGTAACTCGTACCTCCAAAGGAGCACTCCTATGACCGCGATCTGGACCCTGCCGCGCACCTGGGCAACCGGCGAAATTGTGACGGCCGCGCAGCTCAATACTCACCTGCGCGACAACTTCGAGTACCTCAAGCAGCGCGACGAAACGCCGCTCAATCACTTCACGTGCAGTTCTGGCACCGCCTACACCACCACCTCGACCTCGTTCACCGACGTGGACGCCGCCGGGCTGTCTGGTACGCTGATCACGACCGGCGGGCCGCTGCTGATTGGCATTGCGGGCAGTTGGAAATCGAGCGGCACCGGCATTGACGTGTGCCTCGACGTGAGCATCAACGGCGCGCGCATGGGCCACGCCACCTACGGCGTCACCTTCATGCAGAGCATCGCCGCCAACGCCTACCTGCCGGTCGCGTGGTCACAGGTGCGCGCGTTGGCCGCCGGAACGTACGCGCTCAAATTGCAGTGGCGCACGTCCAGCGGCACGCTGTCGCTGGGGCCGTACAGCGCGGCGCAGTTCTACGCCGTGGAACTGGTCTAGGCCGGGGGCGTTCGGCTGTACTTGCGGGCCGGGGGGAGTCACCTATACTGAACTCTGTCGGTGAACAGGAGCTGCCCCTCATGAGGAGATTCGCCCCATCCCATCGGCACGAAGAACCGCTGCCATCCCTCCACCAGCGGCCAGCCATTGCGCGACCCCCCGCGCTGGCCTTGAGCAGCATCATCGGCAACGCCGCCATGCGCCGGATGCTCACCGCGCCTGTCGTGCAGCGTTCGCTGTGGGATGACATTACCGGCGCAGTGGATGCGGCCAGCGCGTGGGTGAGCGGCGATACCACCAGTGCAGAGCCATCACCGGCCCTCGAAGCGCCGGCCTCCAACCCAGACACGAGTGACGAAACGCTCCAGCCCGCCAGCGACCCCGTGTCCGATCACGAATGGTGGCCCAGCGAAGCGCCCGCCGAACCAGCCGAGGATGGCGGCTCGTGGTTTGAGTCGTGGTTTGGTGAGCAGGAGCCAGAGTCGCATTCCTCACCTGCCAGCGAGGCGATGCCCGAATCGGTGCAGGAGGACGAATGCGCGCAACTGGAGGCCCAAATCGCGGATTTGAGCGCGATCATCGAGCACCTTTTCAACGAAAGCCAGGCCCTGCTGCCCGA
This sequence comes from Anaerolineae bacterium, assembly GCA_016788435.1. GTDB lineage: Bacteria > Chloroflexota > Anaerolineae > Aggregatilineales > Phototrophicaceae > Flexifilum. The sequence continues at coordinate 56,158 of JAEURB010000422.1, forward strand.
AGTTGAAGCGGCCAAGGCGGAGGCCGAGACGCTCGAACGCACCGCGCCCGGCTCGCCGCAGGCCATCGAAGCCCGCCAGCGCTTCGAGCAACTCCATCAGCATTACAACGCCATCGTGGACGAATGCCTGCGCCTGATGGAACTCCGCAACGATCTGCGCCGCCAGCTGGAAGCCTGCCGCGCCAGCCAGGGCGGCAAAGAAAAGCCGCCACCCGAAGGCTTCCCCAACAGTTGAGAAGCAGTGGAAAGTGGAAAGTAACGCTTGGTGACGGGCGAATGAGGTGTGATTGAGGAATGAATGCCTGGCATCGCCCGAGGCTGAAGCCGTCGGGCTAAAGCTGCACCCCCTGATGAATCTCTTGTAAATAAGTGCAGGATGTCGCGGTGCAGCACGCTGCGCCCGCCGGATTGACGACTATCAGACAGGCGCAGCGTGCT
>JAEURB010000427.1 GCA_016788435.1 Anaerolineae bacterium
AATGCTCATGGCAACCCTGATTGGGCAGGCGATCAAGGGCTACGAGTTCCGTGAACGGGTAGGGGCAGGCGCGACGGGCGCGGTCTACCGCTGCTTTCAGCCCTCGCTTGGCCGGGAAGTCGCGGTCAAGGTCATCCTGCCGCAGTTCGCCAATCAACCGGATTTTGTGCGCCGTTTCGAAGTCGAGGCGCAGCTCGTCGCCCGGCTGGAACATCCCCACATCGTGCCGTTGTACGACTATTGGCGCGACCCGACCGGCGCGTATCTGGTCATGCGCTGGCTGCGCGGCAGTCTGCGAAGCTCACTTGAGCGGATGCCCTGGAAGCTGGATGCGACGGCCCGTCTGCTCGATCATGTTGCGGCGGGGTTGGGGGCGGGCTTGCCCGCGAGCTGCTGGACAGGGGCTATACCCTCTGCTCAGTGAATGTCCACTCAACGCTGTTGGCATTGATTAAGCGTTATGGCTATCCAGTGAAGAAGGACCGGATTTACCCGACGCTGGACGCTGCGCTCCGTGCGCTCGACGGGGAATCATCATCGTAATCGCCTCGCAGCCGCATCAGGGCCAGCCGTGAACCGGCCGCCAAATGACAGGGGCCGCGCTCGTCAGCGCGGCCTCTGCTCATCAACGCAGACAGCGGGTAATCAGCGCCCCAGGTAGTTCAGGACGATGCTGTTGAACATCTCAGGCGTGAGGAACATGGCAAAGTGACCGACGCCGGGCATCAGCGTCAGCTCACCGTTTGGGATCAGCGCGGCCATGTCGAAGTCGTGCTGCGGGAAGATGGCCTCCTCCTGCCAGCCGTCGAGGATCAGCGTGGGTACGGTGATGCCGCGCATCTGCTCCTCGCTGAAGTTCGGTTCCGTCGCCCACATATTGCTGATGTTGGCGAGGAAAGCGTCCATATTCTCCGGCGCGGGATTGAGCAGCGCATAATCGGTCAGGGCCTGTTCGACGTAGGCGTTGAATACCGCGCTCTCGCCCACAGCGGGATTCACGCCGGCCGGAATGTAATTCGCGCCATAAGCGACCAGCTTGTTCAACCGTTCCGGGTGGTTGATGGCGATATCGAGGCCGATGATGCCGCCGTCGCTCCAGCCCACCAGGTCGGCCTTGTCTATGCCAAGCGCATCCATTGCCGCCAGCACGTCGCTGGCCATCAGCGCGTAGCCAATCGGCGTGTCGGTGACGCTTGAACGGCCATGTCCTCGGCTGTCGAAGGCGAAAACCTGGAAACCGGCATTCACGAAGGCTTGAATCTGATTGGCGAAGTAATCGGCGTTGCCAAGTCCGCCGTGAAGCAGGATCAGCGGCTGGCCCTCTTCGCCGTACTGTGCATAGTACATCTGGATGTCATTGACCGGCAGAAGGCCGGATGCGGTGGGAGCGGACAGTTCGCTCAGCACCACAGGATTGTCATCCTGAGCCTGAGCCAAACCCGCCATGAGCAAAAGCAGCACAATAACGAGCAGGGCGAACGCGCGATATTTCACGATCTCGATTCCTCCCGGTGACGCAAGGCGATAGGCGGATTGTAGTACGATCTTTCGCCGCGCGAAATGTGACCCCCTCAGGGAATGCCGCTGTTCGCGGCACACAGCCTGCACCCGTCCGATTCCCTTCGTCAGCCACC
>JAEURB010000438.1 GCA_016788435.1 Anaerolineae bacterium
AATGCTCAGGATAGCCGGCTGTCCACGATAGGTGATCCGGCGCGCCTGCACCAATACGACGAGCGGCGCGTTGTCCCGCCGCCGCTGGACCGCCTCAAACCGGTGCCAGCCATCTGGCCCGGCCATGCTGCCCGACATTACGTCGTCAATGCGCCTCCGGGCTGTCTCGCGGCTGCTGGATATCTCCGCAAGTGGCAGCCCGGCCATCTCCTGGGGCGAGAACCCGTACAGCGCGCCGGCCTGGGCGTTCGCCGCCAGAATCCGCTCATCTTCCGGGCTAAAAATGATGACCGCGTCGGCAGTCGCCTCGAAGAAGTTGAGGTCATGATCGGTGCCGGCTGCCGCCAGCGGAAGCAAATACGGCGATTCTGAGCTCGCTGACTTGATTCGCTCGATCAGGGAGGCCCACTGTTCGGGTGCCGGTAGTTTGTCAGAAAGCCCCATGCGCCCCAATTCAGCGGCCAGCGCACGAGCAATGGATGGCTCGAAGGGCGCAACCGGCGGCGGATGCTGCGAAGGCTTCATCTGGTGCGTCCTGGATCACTCGTGCCTTCTGCTATTGTAGGCATACTACCAGTTCCAGACTGTATGAGTTTCAAATTCTGCTCGTGCAATTCATTCACTATAATCGGCGCTATGGCTACCAAACACCGCAACATGCCCGCGCAAACTGCGCTCGAAACGCTCGTCACCTATAATTTCGTCATGGCCCTGCCCGGCCGGGCCAGCAGCGCCCATACCCAGCGAGCCTATTTTCGCTGGGTAGATGCTTATCTGGTCTCGGTTGGCGGGTTGAAACCAAGCGCCGGGCTGGCACGGCTGGCCCGCATGAGCGCCCTGCCCGTTCCGCTGCTCGTGTCTGCGCTCACACCACCTCAGTTTCGCGCCTGGCTCGGTTCGCTGGCCCAGCAGCAGCATGGCAAGCAGGGGCTGAATCAGGCGCGAGCGGCCATCGTTACACTGGCGAGCCTGCTGGCCGAGGCGGGCTGGCTGAACGACTCTACTGGCGCGGCCCTGAGCCACGTCCGTATCCCGCGCGCCGAAGAGGGTCAGCGTACCGGCCGCTGGCTCTCTCCCGACGAAATCCGGCTGCTGATGGCCGCTGCCCGCCGCATGGCGACCAGTGACACTCAGCGGATGCGAAACGATGTGGTCATGACCATGCTCTGCACGATGGCGCTGCGCCGTGAGGAGGTTTCCGTCCTGCGCTGGAATGACCTGAGCCTGCAGGATGGCCGCGCCGTGCTGCGCGTGCATGGCAAGGGGCGCAAGGTCGCGCTGATTGACGTGCCGCCAACGGTGCTGCGCGCGCTCGAAGCATGGCGGCACGTCATCGCGCCGGGCCAAAATCGCCCACCGGCCAACCTGCCCCTGGTCGTGCGGCTGTTCAAAGGCGGCAAGCCCGGCAAAACCGCCCTGACTCCGGAAGGGGTGTGGCTGCTCGTCCATCAGGCGGCGCACGAGGCAGGGCTGGGAGCCGTCGCGCCACACGACCTGCGCCGCTCGGTGGCCGGGGCACTGCAAGCCGCCGGCGTTCCGGTGGATACCATCAGCCGCCTGCTGCGCCACAGCAACGTCGCTGTTACCGAGCGCTATCTGAGCAAGCTGCCCCAGCGTAACCCAGGCGCGCTGCTGATGAGCGATTTGCTGGAGTTGGACGATGAATAGCGGATCTCAGGGAAGGAAGCCAGCGATCAGCGCGCCCATCCGTTCGGCGGCGTCTGGCATCAGGTGCAGCCCGTCGAAAGTGAAGGTGTAGCCTCCCGCTGCACGCGCTAGGCCGTAGTCATGCCAGCCAGATTTCTGACGCTGGCCGATAGTCAGGATCACACCAATGTCGAGCAGCGGGCGTTCAGGGATAGTGGCCGGCACGAATTCAGCGGCCAGATCCAGCACCGGTGCTCCAACGGCCCGCGCTGCATCGCGCGCCAGCACGTTGTAATCCGCCACTGTCTCGACCAGCACGCGATTGGCCTCGACTGGCGGCAGGCCCACCCAAACGAGAATATGGGCCAACTGCAGGCGTTCCAGCAGGTCTCGATACGTTCGCGAAAAATCCGCGGGCGAAACGACGCCGCCAGGCACGCCTTTGGCGTTCTTGTAGTACGAGCGCACCTGCGGCTGGCTGAACGAAATGGCGTCGTTGCCGCCGATCATGACGAATACGCCGTCTGGCTGCAGCTGCAGCACGTCCTCATCCAGCCGTTCGAGCAAATTGAGGATGGTATCGCCACCAACGCCGCGATTGACCAGATCGAGATCGGGGCGCAGGCGGCGCAGCGCCCCGAAGTAGCTGCCGCCATACGCCCCTTCGGTCAGGCTGTCACCAAAGGAAACGATCTGCATCAGATATCAACTCCATATACGCAGACGCCCTCACTCGTTGGCTCCAGCTTCTAGTCTCCCGCCACCGTTTCCGGCTCGTTCTGCCAATGGTCGGCGTCGTAGGCCGGCAGTTCGCAGCGCAGCGGGCGGTCCACCCGGTTGCCCAGCGCGTAATCAGCCTGCATAAGCTGGTGAATTTCGCTCGTGCCTTCGTAGATGGTCGCACCCTTGCTGTTACGCAGGTAACGCTCGACCGGATACTCGTCGCTGAAACCATATGCGCCATGAAGCTGCACGGCTTCCAGCGCCGCCTGCACGCTGTGGTCGGTAGCGAACCACTTGGCGAGGCCGGTTTCGCGGGTGTTGCGCATGCCCGCATTCTTCATCCAGCCCGACTTCAGATAGAGCAGGCGCGCGGCATCGTACCACTGCTGCATGAAGCCGAGCTTCTGCTTGATGAGCTGGTGTTCGGCAATCGGTTTGCCGCCCGTCGTGCGTTCCTTGGCGTATTTCAGGCTGTCTTCGAGGCAGGCACGGATCAAGCCGGTCGCGCCCGCGGCCACCGTATAGCGGCCATTGTCAAGCGAACCCATCGCAACCTTGAAACCTTCGCCCTCTTCGCCAAGTCGGTTCTCGACCGGCACCTCGACGTTTTCAAACGCCACCCATCCGGTCGAACCAGCGCGTACGCCCAGCTTGCCGTGAATGTCGCCCGACTTGACGCCCTTCTGGTCGCTGGTGACGATGAAGGCGGTCATGCCGGTATGGCCCGCGCTGGGGTCGGTTTTGGCGACGACGAGGAAATGATGGGCCTTGCTGGCGAGACTGATCCACATTTTCTCGCCGTTCAGCACGTAGACATCGCCCTCACGCCGCGCCGTCGAGGCCATATTGATCACATCGCTGCCAACGCCCGGCTCGGTAAGCGCAAAGGCGGCGTACTTCTCTCCGGTCGCCTGCGGCACGAGAAAGCGCTGTTTCTGGTCTTCCGTTCCCCATTGAAGCAGGGACAGGCTGTTGAGGCCGGCATGCACCGACATGACCACGCGCAGGGTCGTATCGCCGCGCTCGAGTTCTTCGCATACCAGGCCGAGCGTGATGTAGTCAAATCCCTGCCCGCCGTAACGCACCGGGATGCAGATGCCGAGCAGGCCCAGTTCGCCCATACGCGGCAGGATGGCCGGGTTAATCTGCTGCTTGCGATCCCACTCGCCAATCGTTGGGATGACCTCTCTGGCGACGTAATCACGCACCATTTTGGTCGCTTGCAGGTGTTCCTCATTCAGCATGAAATCCATCGCGGGAATCCTTGTTTTTTCTGCCAGCAGCGCCGGAAACTACCTTCTGCCGGGCGCTTGTGCAGCCGTCAAACGATGGGCAAGATTATAGACGATCCGCCTTGCCTGAGGTATCCCGCCCGTGAGCGACGCTGTGCCGCCACTCCTGATCACGTGGTATCTGGAAATGACCGATCCGGCGCAGTTCCGTCCCGCCTGGGCGGAAGACAGCGCCGGGCTGGCGCTCAGGCACTGGCCAGCGCCAACCGTGGAGGAATACCGCGCGCTGTATTCGGCGGTCGGCGGCCATTTGCGCTGGCGTGACCGGCTGATCATGCCCTGCGAAGAGCTGCGCGCCGCACTGGAAAACCCGGATTGCAGCGTATGGGTGCTGACGGTGGGCGACGAGACGGCGGGCTATTTCGAGTTGGTCAAGCAAGGCGAAAGTACTGAACTCGCCTATTTCGGCCTGACGCCGCCTTTCACCGGGCGCGGGCTGGGCAAACACTTACTGAGCGCCGCCATCGAACGGGGCTGGCAGGCTGGCGCGCGCCGCCTGTGGGTGCACACCTGCAACCTCGATGCGCCCGCCGCGCTCGATAACTATCAGAAGCGCGGCTTCGTGATCTATCAGACGACCGAGGAGCCGATGCCGGCGCGCTATGCAGGCGGCTAAGGGAAAGAGCCAACACGAAGCATACGAAGGCTGCGCAGAGCGCAGAGCAGGTTCTGCCCGGATTCCTTGGTGAACTTTGTGTTCCTCGCGGGCTTCGTGTCGGCTCTGACGTGACTTTGTGTGAGCCTATAGCCCTGCGTTACACTCTCGACTTTCAACTTTCAACTCGTAACTGTTCTTCGGAGGTTTCTCTTGCATATCGTGGTCTTTACCCGAAGCACACCGGATACGGCGGCCACCATCACGGTTGACACCAGCGGGCGCGTTGGCTGGGGCGATGCGGCGCTGATCGTCAACCCGTGGGACGAGTACGCGCTGGAAGAAGCACTCGTGCGCGGCAAGGAAGCGGGCGGCAAAGCGACCGTCATCGCGATTGGCGGCGAAATCCACAGCGAGGCACTCAAGCACGCGCTGGCAATGGGCATGGACGAGGCCATCCGTGTGGACGACCCGGCCCTCGAAAATGCGGACAGCCTGGCCTATGCCGTCACAGCCGCCGCCGCCGCGCAGAAAGCCGGCGCGAACCTGATTCTGGCTGGCAAGGAAAGCGTGGATGTGGGCAGCGATCAGCATCTGGTGCAGCTCGCCCGCAAGCTCGGCTGGCCATATCTGTCGAACGTGGCGCACATCACCGCCCTCAGCGATACATCGGCCACAGTCGTGCGCCTGATTGACGGCGGCAAGCAAACCGTCACCTGCCCGCTGCCCGCCGTGATGACCGTCACGAAGGAAATCAACGAGCCACGTTTCCCGTCGTTCATCGGTATCCGCAAGGCATCAAAGACCGCCATCCCGGTCTGGTCGCTGGCCGAACTGGGCGTCAGCTTGCCCGCACCGCGCACCGCCGTCGCTGGCTTCCGCAATCTTCCCGCCCGCGAAGCGAAGACCGAAATAATCACGGGCACGCCGGCCGAACAGGCTGCGACGCTCGTGGATCGCCTGTTCGAGGAGAAGGTGCTGTGAGCGAAGTTCTCGTCTACATCGACTCGGCGCAGGGCAAGGCCCACCCCGCCAGCTGGGAAGCCGTCACCGCCGCCCGCCTGATCGCGGACGCCAGGGGCGCGCAACTCACCGCCGTCGTAATCGGTCCGAGCGCCGCCGTCATCGCCGCCGAGGCAGGCAGCTACGGCATTCCCGCCGCGCTGGTATGCGACAACGCGACGCTGGCCGATTTCCGCCTCGAAGCATATGCCGCGACCCTGACGAAGCTGGTGCGTGACCGCACGCCGCTGGCCGTCGTTGGGCCAGCCACCAGCCGGGGCCGTGAGGTGCTGGCCGCTACCGCCGCTGATACCGATAGCCCGATGCTGGGCGATGTGATGTCGCTAGCTGCGAGCGCTGATGGCGGGCTGACTGCTGAACGCGCCGTCTACGCCGGCAAGGCGCTGGCCGATGCGTCAGTCAGCCGTGAGGGCATCGCGTTCATCAGCGTACGGCCGCGCGCCTTCAGTGCACCGGAAGCGGCGGGCGGCGCAGCGGCTGTAGACACGATTGCGCCGGTGCTGGCCGAGAGTGATATCCCGGTGAAGATTGACGCAGTGGAACTTGAAAGCGGCTCGGTGAGCCTGACCGACGCGCGGGTGGTTATCTCCGGCGGCCGGGCGATGGCCAACAACCCGAAGCCCGCGCCGGCCGGTGTGGCCGATCCGGCGATATGGAAGGCTCAGGACGGATTCGCCAACACGCTCGGCCCGCTGTGCGAGGTGCTTGGCGGGGCGATTGGAGCCAGCCGCGCCGCCGTGGACGCCGGATACATCTCGTACGCCCATCAGGTCGGCCAGACGGGCAAGGTTGTTGCGCCCGATCTGTACATCGCCTGCGGCATCTCCGGCGCAATTCAGCACCAGGCCGGTATGCGCAACAGCACGGTGATCGTCGCCGTTAACAAGGACGCCGATGCGCCGATTTTCAAGCTGGCCCGCTTCGGCCTCGTTGGTGACCTGTACGAAATCGTGCCGGCGCTGACGGATGAACTGAAGAAACGCCTCGACCAATAAGTGCCTCATACCACAGAGGCACGGAGAACACAGAGTAATTCCCTCAGTGTCCCCTGCGCCTCTGTGGTTCATCCCTTGCGTTTCTGACCCGTCGTAACCCGCACCTTTACAGGAACGCCCGTTCTGCGCTATACTGAGCGCAGTCACGGGGGTGAACCAGTTTCGACGGGAGAGGCTGGAGCCGCGTGGCAGGCCGTGGCGCTCGGCCACGTTAAAACGAGCAAAACAATAGGTGACAACAACACCTCCCCTGCTTACGCTTTCGCCGCCTAAGGCTGTGTAGCGTAGGTGCTGGGCCATAGTAGCCCAGCCGTCCATCCCATCCGGCGCTGCCCGGGCGGAATGATGGGCGTCACTAATGGCAGCGTGCGGTCCTCCAGACGCCGATAAGGCGGGCCAAAGAGACATCAGGCTGGGCAAACGCGTACCATGCCGGTCGGGGCTACGTTCGCCGAGATTCAACGACTGGATAAGCCTGTAGAAGCGTGTCTTCGAATCTTTCGGACGAGGGTTGCGAAGCCCTCCACCTCCACTCGCCAGACCCCGCCCGTCGCGGGGTCTGTGCTTTTCCCGCTTCCGCCCCTCTGGTAGACTTCGCTGCATGGCTCAACGATCCCTGCTCATTTCACTCGCGCTCGTTATGCTGGCCGCCGCCGGATGCAACATGTTCGCGCCGCCAGCCGCCAACCAAACGCTATCGGCTGAACGCGACACAGCCGTGACAATGGTGGCCCAGGCCCGCGCCAGCGCCACGCCTGGCATAGATCGGCTGGCCGTCACGTCTGAGGCTGCCATTACCAGCGTGGCTCGCTCGGCCGCGCAGAGTACGCGCATCGCCGCCACCCTCTTCGCGCTCGGCACGCCATTTGTGGATATTCGCTTCATCACGCCCGAAGCGCCGACGCAGCCCGCCGTGCAGCCGGGTAACAGTGGTTCGAGCGGCCCGCCCGCCGTCCTGCCGACGGTCATTGGCCAGGGCAGCGCACAGGGGAACGCCACACTGCAAGCTCAGCCCGTCCCTACCCAGCCCGGCGTAGAAGTGACCGCCGATCCGTCCAACCCGAATACGCCGGCGCTGGTCAACCCGGTCATCACCGACCGCGTTGGCTCGGATGACTGCGCCGTGGGCAGCGTGACCGAGTTTGGCCCTGCCGCGCTCGGCGTCTACATTGTGGCGACGGCGCAGAGTATCCCGGCTGGCAGCCAGTTCACAGCCCGCTTCCTGCGCGATGGCGTCGAGCAGGTCTTCTACTCCTGGTCACCCGGCTTCAACATCGCCAGTGGCTGCATCTGGTTTTACATGCCCGCTTCCGACGTGGATTTCAGCGCTGGTAACTGGAGCGCCCAGATTGAGATGAACGGGGCGGTGGCCGTGCAGCCAATCGCCTTCACCGTGAGCGGCGGTGAGACTATGACTGAGGCTGGCGGCGGCTGAACCTGACCGATTGGCCGGGTGCATCTGCTTCCTGAAAGGCGTATCCTTAGCGGGTTGAAGACAAGGACAACCCCATGTGGCGATATGCCTATCCCCGTGCCGACGAAGGCAAGCACGCCAATATCACCTGGCCGCTGATCAAGCGTGTGCTCGGCTATGCCAGGCCGCGCCGCCGGGCCATTCTCGTCGCCCTCATCCTCATCCTTACCAGAACGCTGATCGGGCTGATCCCGCCGCTGGTTCTGCGCCGTCTGATTGACGTGACGCTGCCCGATGGCAACATTCAAGGCCTGAACCTGCTGGCGCTGCTACTGGTCGTCGTGCCACTAGCCACAAGCGGACTCGGCATCATCATCCGCCGCGTCAATTCGTCAGTCGGTGAAGGCGTGATCTACGACCTGCGCCGCCAGCTTTACGACCACCTTCAGCATATGCCGCTGCGTTTCTTCACACATACGCGCAGCGGCGAGCTGATGAGCCGCCTCAACAACGACGTGGTGAGCGCGCAAACGGCCATCAGCGACACGCTGATTGGCATCGTCACCAATGTAATCACGGTGGTGGTCACGCTCACCATCATGCTCACGCTCAGCGTGCCGCTGACCGTAATCGGCCTGATAATGGTGCCGCTGTTCTACTTCCCGGCGCGGCTGATTGGCCGCAAGCTGCGCGGGCTGGCGCGGCAGCAGATGGACATCAACGCCGAGATGAATGCGATGATGAGCGAAACGCTCAACGTTAGCGGGGCGCTGCTCACCAAGTTGATGGGCCGCGCCGATGTCGAAAGCCGCCGCTTCGGCCAGCGGGCCGGCAAGGTGCGCGATATCGGTGTGCGCCGCGCGTTCGTCGGCAGCCAGTTCTGGGCGGTGCTCGGTTTGATCAGCGTCACCGGCGCGGCGCTCGTCTATTGGGTGGGCGGCCATCTGGTGCTGGAGGGCATCTTCTCCATCGGCACTATCGTCGCTTTCGCCGCCTATCTGTCGCAGATCTACGGCCCGCTCGAATATCTGGTCAACGCGCCGGTCGAATTCTCCACCTCGATGGTCAGCTTCGAGCGCGTGTTTGAGATCATTGACCTGCCGAGCGAGATCACCGAAAAGCCGGACGCGCTTGACCTACCCGGCGCGCGCGGCGAACTGACGTTTGACCATGTTTCGTTCCGCTACGACGCGCTGCCTGCTACCGGATTGAGCGAAGTTGAGCGCTTCGGCTATACGGAATCGGCGGGCGGGGTACTGACGGACGGGGATGATGACGGGCCAAAGATCACGGGTAACGACGGAAGTACGCCTCGCAGCCAGGCCCGCGTGACCGCCCTCGAAGACCTCACATTCACCGCCGCGCCCGGCCAGTTTGTCGCCGTTGTCGGGGCCAGCGGCGCGGGCAAGACCACGCTCACCTACCTCATTCCGCGCCTGTACGACCCCACCGAGGGCCGTATCCTGCTCGACGGCCACGACCTGCGCGACCTGAAACTGGCGTCGCTGGCCGCCCATATCGGCATGGTGACGCAGGAGACGTATCTGTTCCACGACACGATTCTGGCCAACCTGCTCTACGCCCGCCCCGATGCCACCGAAGCGCAGGTTGTCGAGGCGGCCCGCGCCGCCAATATCCACGACTTCATCCTCGAACTGGACAAGGGCTACGAAACCGTCGTTGGCGAGCGCGGCTATCGCCTGAGCGGCGGCGAAAAGCAGCGCCTCGCCATCGCCCGCGTGGTGCTGCGCGACCCGCGCATCCTCGTGCTGGACGAAGCGACCAGCCACCTCGACAGCCAGAGCGAGGCGCTGATTCAGGATGCGCTGGAACGGCTGATGACCACGCGCACCAGTATCGTCATCGCCCACCGCCTGAGTACGATCATGGCCGCCGACCTGATCCTCGTCATGGACCGCGGTCGCATCGTCGAGCGCGGCACACATGCCAGCCTGCTGGCGCGCGGCGGCGTTTATGCCCGGCTGGTCGAAATCCAGATGGGCGAACGAGCTGAAGTGTAGGCCGCTGCGTCGCCCGAATCCCGTGTAGAATCAAGAGACCGTCCGACAGGCCGGAGAGATTGAGCCATGACCCTGAATGACATCAAGCACGCTGTCGCCACGCTGAGCGAAAGTGAGCGCGCTGAACTGCTCGACTTCATCGAAACGCTGCCACTGGCACCGCTGACGAAGGAAGAGCGGGTGCGCCGGTTTCAGGCTTTCATAGACTCCGTTCAGGAGACGATGACGCCGGAGCAGATTGAGGAAGCGGTCGAGGCGATGAATGAGGACTACATCGAACCGTGGAACGAGGAGGAATGGAAATTCTGAAGTACCTCTTGGACAGCAATGTCGTCGGCGATGCCATGCGCCGCCATCCCAACGTGATCAGGCGATACACCGATGCGCTCGATGCAGACCATGAACTTATGCTTTGCCCCGCCGTGCATTACGAGGTATTGCGCGGCCTTGTGAAGTCAGGCGCGACGACTCAGGCCCAAAAGTATCAATCGGAGTTCGTCACCATCATGCAGTGGACGCCGTTTAAAAGCAGCGACTGGGATGATGCTGCACAGCTTTGGGCGCAAACACGCAAACAAGGCCGCCAGTTCTCTGATGTGGACCTGCTGCTTGCCGCTCTGTCCATCCGCCTCGACGCCGTTCTGGTGACCGCTGACGACGATTTCAGCGCCCTGCCCCTCCAAAGAGAGAACTGGCGTGATTGACTCCCCCACCCTCACCACCCTGCGCCTGATTGTGCGGCCGTTCACGCCGAACGATGCGCCCGCCTACCTGGAACTGGCGCGCGCCAATCACGAGCATCTGGCTCGCTTCGAGCCGGGCAACCCCGCCCGTTCGGTGCACACGTTGGCTGATGCCGAGGCGGTGCTGCGCCAGTACGCCGCCGATTGGGAAGCGGGCGCGATTTTCTTTTTCGGCGCGTGGCGGCAGGAGGACAATGCGCTGCTGGCCCAGGTGGCATTGATGCCTTACAACCCGGACTTGCCAGAGGTTGAGGTTGGCTGTTTTGTGGATGGGCGCTACGAGGGCCAGGGCTACGCGACCGAAAGCCTGCGCGCCGTGGTGGATTACGCCTTCCGCGAGCGGGGCGCGAAGCGCGTTTCGTGCCGCTGCAGCGACGAGAACGTGCGCAGCCAGCGCCTGATCACCCGCTGCGGATTCACGCTGGAAGGCATCCTGCGCGACTGCAACCCCTACGTGCCGCGCGCCGACGGCTCACCCAGCAGCGAGTACGTGTACGGGCTGCTGAGGGGGGAGTGGGAAGAATCACCGTGACAAGTGATTCTATCCGGCTGAATTCGTGTAGAATCGAAGTCACCGCACAACTTGAGTAGATAGGGGTGCGAGAAATGACCCTCAACGAAATTAAACAAGCGGCCCAAAAGCTCGCGCCTCACGAGATGGACGAACTGATTGCATACCTGCAATCTCGCCGCAAGCATCCGTTGCCCGCCGAAGAGCGGATTCGCCGCATGAAAGAAGCGGCTGCCTTCATTCGTGAGAGCACGACTCCGGAGGAACTCGACCAGGCCATTGAGGCCATGAACGCCGAGTATATCGAGCCGTAGGCCGTGCCGCGCTGCGTCTGCGGCTGCGGCGTCAGGTACGCCTCACCCCTCCCCCACCCCCCAAACCAAAATCCCCCTCTCCGCACGGAAAGGGGGTTCTTCAAGTGGGTGAGGCTGGCTAGATCATCCCGTCGAGGTTGTCGTCCGTCTCGCTCTCGTCGTCGTCCAGTTCGATCTTGCGCTTGCCCTTGGGCGGTTCC
>JAEURB010000449.1 GCA_016788435.1 Anaerolineae bacterium
CTTGAGGGAAGAAGCATCGAGACAAGAGGACAGAATAAGAGACAAATAGCGCACAATGGACTGGTTTGGCGGGCGGCCCGGCCGGACGGCAGCCTTCATCGTAGAGCAGGTGCGCGCGTTTGGGGCGAACGCATGGTGGACGGGATGGACGCAAAGCGGGCCGGCGCGAGACGGCAGGCTGATCGCGAAAACCGGCCTCTGCGAGGAGGGGGTGAGGTTGCTTTGACTGGCAAGTTCAAGCTAACCCCTCGATCTTCCTCACGATTTGCTGCGTTCGTGCTACTGCGCAGCAGACGATGGGGAGAGGGAAAAAAGAAGCGCCCCGGCGGGTTGACCGGGGCCGCTCGACAGGTGTGTGGTAACCGGCTTCAGGCGGCGGGAATGAGCGTGCCGTCCGCGCCCCATTGCAGCCGGGCGCCGTCGCGGGCGATCAGGCGGGGGCGGGTGATCCCGTTGATCACGTCGCTGTCCACGATCACGCGCTGAATCTCGGTCTTACCCGGAGCTTCGAACATCACGTCGAGCAAGCGGCCTTCGATGATCGAGCGCAGGCCGCGCGCGCCGGTTCCCCGGTGCAGCGCGATATCGGCGGCCGCGCCCAACGCCGATTCTTCGAACTCCAGTTCGAGTTCGTCGAGCGCCAGGAGCTGCTGATACTGCTTGACGAGCGCGTTCTTCGGCTCGACCAGAATGCGGATCAGCGCGTCGCGGTCCAGCGGTTCGACCGAGACGACGACCGGCAAGCGGCCGACGAACTCGGGGATCAGCCCGAAGTGAATCAGGTCTTCAGGGCTGACCTGACGAAGCAGGCTGGCCTTGTCCGTTTCACTGCGCGCCGGTGACGTGAAGCCGATGCTGCCCTTACTGCCCACGCGCTTGGCGATTTCTTCTTCGATGCCTGCGAAAGTCCCGCCGCAGATGAAGAGGATGTTGCTGGTGTTCACCTGCAGGAACTCCTGATGCGGGTGCTTGCGGCCGCCCTGCGGTGGCACATTGGCGACCGTGCCTTCGATGATCTTGAGCAGGGCCTGCTGGACGCCTTCGCCGCTCACGTCGCGGGTGATGGACGGGTTATCGGCCGATTTACGCGCGATCTTATCGATCTCGTCAATGTAGACGATACCCTTCTCGGCGCGGGCGATGTCGCCATCGGCGGCCTGCACCAGGCGGAGCAGAATGTTCTCGACATCCTCGCCCACGTAGCCCGCCTCGGTGAGCGAGGTGGCATCGGTGATGCAAAAGGGCACGTCGAGGATGCGCGCCAGCGTTTGGGCGAGCAGCGTTTTGCCGCTGCCGGTTGGCCCCATGACGAGAATGTTGCTCTTCTCCAATTCGATACCGTTGGCCACGCCGCCGCTGCGGATGCGCTTGTAGTGGTTGTAAACCGCCACGCTCAAAACCCGCTTGGCGTGATCCTGACCCACCACGTACTCGCTGAGCCGGTTCATGATCTCGCGCGGCGAGGGCAGATGGTCGAGTTGGAAGATCGGCTCCTCATCGGCCTCGTACGGGTCGGCGCCTTCGGTCTCTTCGAGCAGAATACGCTGGCACAAGTCCACGCAGCTGTCGCAGATGAACACGCCATCCGGGCCGGAAATGAGGCGGTCTACCTCGTCATGGTTGCGGCGGCAGAACGAGCACCGCTGAACGCCGGGTGGATAGGTCACTGAGTCTCCCACTTGAGCATCAACCTCTAGTTCTTCGACGGGTTAGCAACGCCCGCTTTGGCGCCTTCCAGCACCGAGTCGATTAGCCCGTAGTCCACGGCCTGCTGGGCGCTGAGATAGACATCACGGTCGCTGTCGCGCTCGATAACGTCGCGTTCCTGGCCGGTATGCTTGACCAGCACCTGAATCAGGCGGTCTTTGAGGCGCATGATTTCGTTGGCCTGGATGACGATATCGGTCGCCTGGCCCTGCGCGCCGCCGAGCGGCTGGTGCATGTGCACGGTTGCGTTGGGCAGGGCGTAGCGCATGCCCTTCTGGCCGGCGGTGAGCAGCACGGTGCCGAAACTGGCGGTGAGGCCGACGGCAGTGGTGCTGACGGGCGAGCTAATCTGCATCATGGTGTCGTAAATCGCCAGACCGCTGTAGATGACGCCGCCGGGCGAGTTGATGAAAAGCTGGATCTGGCGATCCGGGTCCTGGCTTTGCAGGAACAGCAACTGCGCGACCATCAGGTTGGCGATCTGGTCGTTGATACCTGTTCCCAGGATGATGATGCGCTCTTTGAGGAGCAGGGAGTAGATATCGTAGGCGCGCTCGCCACGGCTGCCCTGCTCGATCACCATCGGAATGACGCTGCTTGGATACATGCTAGGCGGTCTCCTCTTCGCTTTCCGTCGTGGCCCCAGTTTCGGGAACTTCGGGAGATGTCAGTTCGGGCGCTTCGCCGGTTCCAATGGCAAACAGGCGGTCGCTCACTTTACGTTCGGCCACTTGCTCGCGCAGATAGTCGCCCAGCCCCTGATTTTCGAACAGGCTGCGAACGGCGGCGCGTTGTTCTTCGTCGGTGTTGTCACCGGCCAGGCGGTCGAATTCAGCGTCCATGTCGGCATCGGTGATCGCAAGCTGTTCGGCGTCGAAAAATTCGCGGCGGGCCAGACTGTGGCGGATGGTATCAATGGCCGGGTCGCGATAGTCGTTGAACAGGTCTTCGTCGGTTTTGTGCAGCAGGCGCTTATAGTCTTCGAGGTTCAGGCCCTGCTGGCGAAGCTGCTGATCCATGCGCGACAGCATCGACTCGATCTGGTCGGCAATCAGCGCTTCGGGATAGCGGATATCGGCCTGCTCCACAATGGCTTTGAGCATGTCATCCGCGTATTTCTCTCTCAGATCATTGGTCATACCGCGTTCAATGTCATCGCGCACCTTGACACGAAGCTGAGCCACGGTCGCCGGTGTACCGTCGTCTGCTTCTTCCACTGCAGCCTCGGCTTCGGCTAACTCAGCAGCAGCACCGTCTGCCTCGAGATCCTCATCGAGGTCGTCGTCGGAATCCTCGCCGCCGCCGTTGATGATGAGATCGGCGAACGCATCGTTCAGTTCAGGCAGGGTGATGAGTTCCACTGCGCTCACCTCAACCTCGAAATGCGCGGTCTTGCCACGGGCCTCCTCGAAGTCTTCACTGTCTTCGGGAATAGTCAACTCGAAGTCCAGCTTATCGCCGGCTTTTGCGCCGGTGAGCTTCGCGCTGAAGCCGGGAACGAGGTCATTATGCTCGTCAAGCACGAACTTGTACCCGTGCTCGTGAATGAACCCTTCTCCTTCATGACCTTCCTGGCCCGCTTCGTGAAGATGACTGTGAATACCGATGGTGACGCGATTGCCCATCACGGCGGGTTCATCGGTTGGCTGGGTTTCAGCTTCACGCTCCAGGACGTGCCTGATGCCGTGCTCGACGTCTTTATCGGTGACGACGGGCGGCTCGAAGGGCAGGCGGATGCTGCGGTAGTCCTTCAGGTCAACGGTGGCGGCCAGCGGCACGACGTAGACAATAGCCAGCGGGTCGGCCTGGATGTCTTCTACCGAACCGGGGCCATATGGTTCGATATTGGCTTCCTTGAGGGCCGCCGGATAGAGGTCGCTGCTCATCAGCTCGACGGCTTCTTCGACGATAGCCGGTTCGCCAATGAAGCGAACGACGATGTGATAGGGGGCCTTGCCCTTGCGGAAGCCGGGGAGATTGACCCGGTTTGACAGCTTGCGGGCGGCCTTCTGCTTCGCCTGTTCGAACGCCGTCGCCTCCAACTCGACGGTGAGGCGCGCGGTATGGTTTTCCAGGCGTTCGGTTTGAATGTTCAAGAGTGTTTGTCCCTGTTCCGTGAAACGCTTCGGAATAGAGTCATTATACAATGCGCGTTCACCCTACGCCTAGAAGCGTTTGCGCTGCATAAGAGAATGGGGGCGGGCGGGTAAACCTGGAAGAAAGGTTAGGTGGGGAAGGAGGGACTCGAACCCTCACCTCGTGAGAGACATGATCCTAAGTCATGCGCGTCTGCCAGTTCCGCCACTCCCCCGGGTTGATGCGTGATGCAGCGCCGCTGGTGCTGGGGCGCGTTGTCAAACAGATGACGGGCTAGGGCGTGTCTGCAAAGGCCCTCATCCCCCTGCCCCTTCTCCCTCATGGCGAAGGGGTGAACCGCCCGCTGCGCGGGCCAACTTCCCTCTCCCTCAGGGAGAGGGATGAAGGGTGAGGGCCGTAAGGGAGCAGATCGACCACTTTGCAGACACGCCCTAGACTTGTTCCTCGTCGTGCGCTTCGAGCACCGGCGAACCAGTTTCAGAAACCTGCGCGAGAATGGCCGTAATCATCATCTGCGCGAACTCGAACAGGTTGCGCATTTGCGAAATGCGTTCCAGATAGAGGTCAGCCAGTTCGCGCTTGTCGTCACCTAACTCTTCCATCGCGCCGTTAAGCCGCCGCGCGTTCTCATCCATCACGCGCAGCGCGCGTTCGACATCGCGCATTTCGCGCCCGCTGAGGATGTTGGTGATGATCTTCCAGAAATTCGCCTCGGCCTCGTAGTATTTGCGGCGTCCGCTGCTGCCGCGCATCCATACCTCGCGCACCATGCCCATGTTTTCGAGCGTGCGCATGGTCATGCTGGCGTTGGCCTTTGAGATGTTGAGCAGTTCCACCATGTCATCGAGGCAGAGCGGGCGGGCGCTGAGCAGCAGCGCGCCGTAAATCTGGCCGGTGACTTTGCTGAAGCCGAAGTAATTGGCGAGCTGACCCAGCCCGTCCAGCATACTATCGTGGACGGCGTCCAGCTTTTCATCGGCAGTGTGGAGTCCGTTGCTTGCGTTCATGAATCGCCGTCTGGCGCAATGCGCGACCTTCGATAGCACCAGTGTAATGGCAACTGCAGGGGGTGACAACCGCGAAACGGCATTGTCCTAGCTTAAAGCCAGGCGCGCGCACTCAGTTTTTACTCTAGCGCCCCGCTGGCTTTCAGGCTGGCTGCATGACCACCACTTCGGCCAATGCTTCGGCGGCACGCTGGAAAGCAGCGGCCTCGCCCCGCGTGGAGGTGTTCCAGTTGAACGGGATGGCATAGCGCGGCTTCATCAGCGCGACGGCCTGCGCCGCGTCCTGGGCATTCATCGTCCCTTGCCCATCCACTGGCAGAATGGCGATATCCGGGTGCAGGCGGCTCATTTCCGGAATGTATTGGGTGTCACCGGCATAGTAAATGTCGAAGTAGTTGAGGGAGATCATGAAGCCGAGGCCGTCGGGGCGGGGCGTCGTATCAATACTGCCTCCGGCGAAAGCCGGGATGCCGCGAATGCTCAGGCGGCCGATGCCGATAGTTTGCCAAGGACGCAGCACCTCGATGTGGTCAATTTCGCGGGCGACGGCGGCCGGGCCAACGATACGCGTAGCGGAGTGGCTGATCTTGGCGATATCGGCCGGGGAGAAGTGGACGTAATGCGCGTGGCTGATCAGGATGACGTCGGCCGGTTCGCTGCGCTGGCCCAGCCGCCAGGGATTGATATAGATGGTGGGAGGCCCTTCGATGAGGAAACTGCCGTGCCCCAGCCACTGAATTCGTTCGAGCATCGCTGATTTCCCCGGAACGTAAATTCGCCCACAAGTGCCACAGGGATCCGTAACTCTACCGCAGGCGAAGTGTTTGTCGAGGGTCTTTGTGAGGGTTGCCCAACCTCAAGTGTGGCGCGCCGATCATGCAGCATATAATCCAGTCTAGATGCGGCTGTTGCCCGCCATATGACATCATTCCCTCGATCATTGAGTTCAGGTACCGTTCTTATGACTGATCGTCAGACGTCCAATCTTCCCCGGCCGCCCGCACCGGCCGGCTCGATACGCAGCATTCAGCCGCAGCGCCCGCAAACCGGCGATCTGAAAGGCGCCTGGATGCCCCCGCCGCTGTCCCGCCTGGAGGATACCGGGCTGAATATGCTCAACGTGGCCGACCTGGTGCTGAAGGTGCTGTACTTCGGTGGCTACATGGCCGGCCATGCCATCGCCGATATTGTCAAACTGCCGTTCACTGGCGTCCTCGACTCGGTGATGGAGTTTCTCAAGCGCGAGAAGTTCGTTGAGGTGCGCGGTTCGGGCGGCCTGGGTGAAGCCGGCTACCAGTACTTCATTTCGCTGAAGGGCGCTGAAAAGGCCAAGGAGGCGCTGGCGCGTTCGCAGTATGCCGGGCCCGCGCCGGTTACGCTGGCGCAGTACATCCACGCCATGCGCGAGCAGAATCGCGAACGCCTGCTCGTTCATGAGGAGGAGTTGAAGGGCGTCATGCGCCATCTGGTCATCACCGACGACATGCTCGGCCGGATCGGCCCGGCCGTCAATTCGGGGATGTCGATCTTCCTGTACGGTCCGCCGGGCAATGGCAAGACCACCGTCGCCGAGACCGTCGGGCGCATGGTGCTGGGCGGCAACATCTGGATCCCGCACGCCTTCGATGTGGACGGCCAGGTTATTCGCGTGTTCGACAGCGTTAACCATGAGATGGCGGAAGGTGAGGAACGGACGCGACTGGGCGTTGGCGTGACCACCGACCCGCGCTGGGTTCGCATCAAGCGGCCGATGATCATGGTGGGCGGCGAACTGACGCTGGCTGGCCTCGACCTCGTTTACGACGACGTGAACAAGTACTACGAAGCGCCGTTCCAGGTGAAGGCCAACGGCGGCATGTTCCTGATTGACGACTTTGGCCGCCAGCAGGTGCGCCCGCGCGACCTGCTCAACCGATGGATTGTGCCGCTCGAAAAGGGGGTGGACTTCCTGACGCTGGCGACCGGCCGCAAGATCGAACTGCCGTTCTTCGTGCTGATCGTGTTTTCGACCAACATTGACCCGCGTGACCTGGTGGACGAGGCCTTCCTGCGCCGAATTCGCCACAAGATCGAGATCACCGACCCCACGCTCGAACAGTTCCGCGAGATCTTCAAACGGGTGTGCGCGTCGAAGGGCATTCGTTACGACGAGCAGGCGCTGGCATACCTGATCAAGGAGTGGTATCTGACCAAGGATCGCAAGCTGCGCGCTGTGCACCCGCGTGACCTGATCAACCAGATGCTCGATATCGCCACCTACCTCAACAAGCCGCCGATGCTGACGAAAGAGATGATTGACCGCTCGGCGCAGTCGTATTTCGTGGACTTGTAGGGGCGGATGGTTCGCCGAATCGTGTTCGTCATGGGCCAGCCAGCGCGCTGGCCCGTGTGCGTAAGGAGGTCAATCACTGTGGATTTTCGGGGGTTCGACTGATAGCATGAAGGGTAGCGCGGGAGTGTTCGCCTTCTGCGCGGCGGGTGCAAGCAAGCGGACGAGAGGAAGCTGGCAGGGTATGTCTTATCGCGCGACGGGCGGCCAGGTGCCGTGGAGTGGCGACATGCGGCGGGTGCGTGCCGGCAAGGCGCGCCGGGCCGAATGGATGGCCCCCGATCAGGTCGTGCATGAGGTGCGCCAGAACTTCCTGGAAGCTGTGATGTGGCTGCACGAGGGCGGCTTGCCGATCTTCGAACCGCAGTGGTCGTCCCCCCAGTTCTACCTGACGGGCGAGGCGCTGCGCCGCCACGATCAAATGTTCGCCGAATACGAAACCGGGCGCCTTTGCAAGTTCGCCGCCGTGCTGCGGATGCACCACCAAACGCTGGTGCGCCGCTTCTCAAAGGATGGCCGCCGCTGCCTGGTGGTGGATTACCAGACCGAGCGCCGCATGGCGACTTACGACGTGCGCCGGCAAGCGCGTTTGCACACGCAGGATTTGGGTAGCGGCGTGGTTGTCTATCGCGTGGCCTATCATGGCCACGACCAGCGCTGGAAGATCGAGGCGCTGGTGCAGGAACTGCCCGTTGCCTGGGGCAAGCCGGGCAACCCGCGCATCGAGGAAGTTCAGTTCATGCCGCCTGCGCACGGCCGCGACTGCTGACCTGGCAGGAAACCCCTTCACTGATGGCTGAAACACTGCTTGTTACCGGGGCGACCGGGTTCCTCGGCCGTCACTTGCTGCCCGCGCTCTGCCGCCACGGGATAGCTGTGCGCGCGCTCGTTCGCGACCCGGAGGCTCATCTCGGGCTGTGGCGGTATCCGAACGTGACGCCAGTGCAGGGGAATGTGCTCGACCTGGTCTCGCTGCGGCGGGCGCTGGAAGGCGTGGATGCCGTCATTCACGCGGCGGGCCGCTTCCGTTTCTGGGGGCGCGATGCTGATTTCATTCCCGTCAACGTGGAGGGTACGCGCCACGTCATGCGCGCGGCGCTGGCGGCTGGTGCGCGGCGGGTTGTG
>JAEURB010000470.1 GCA_016788435.1 Anaerolineae bacterium
CTGGAGAACAACAACCAGTCTGAGGCGGCTGCCCCGCTGCGCATCCTGTTTGCCCGCCCGGCCGATCACTTCGTCAAAATCGCCCCACCGCCGCGCAAGCGTTGACGTCTCTCCCCCACCCTCACCATGAGGGGTTGCCAAATAAAACAGCCCGCGCCGTTTCTGGCGCGGGCTGTTAGTTACCAATGACCCGGAGTCTAGGACTTCGGATACTTCATGCTGTCCCAGTCGCTCTTGCTCACGAACTTGGTCAGCGTGCGGCCATCACTGGTCTTGCCACGCACACCGTAGCGAACCTGACCGTTCTTGGTCGTGAAGGTGGTCTTCGTGACGTCCTTGTCCTCGACCTTGACCTTCTTGCGGGTCTTCACATCGTAGAACTCGACTGCCATGGGACTTCTCCTTCTGTTTGAACTACCGATGATTAGGATTGCTATAGCATATTCCAACCTGAGTGTATCACCGTTTTTCGCGCGGGAAGCCGCCTTGCAAGCCTGATTGCCCTCTGTATTTGTGCAGTTTGTATCAAATTCTCTCCCAAAACCGAAATTTAACCGCTTCTATAGGTCGTGAATGCTGGCCAGCACCCGCTGCACCTTGAGCGCCAAATGCAGCACGAGACGGTTCTCAGGGTCGTCGAGGTCAAGCCCGGTCAGCTCGCTGATTCGTTCCAGCCGGTAAACGAGCGTGTTACGGTGTACCTCCAGATTGGCCGCCGCCCGCGCCAGATTACCGTTCGCCTCGAAGAATCCGCCGAGCGTGCGGCTGAGTTCGCCACCCCGGCGCTCATCATGCTCGATCAGCGGGCCCATCGTGTCGCGGTAGAAACGACGCATTTGATCGAGATTGCAATCCTTCACCGCCAGCAGCAGTTGATACAGCTTGAGATCACCGTGATAAGTCGTTTGCTCGCGGCTGCCCAACTCCAAAGCGATGCTCACCGCATCTCGCGCTTCCCGAACGGACTCGCGCAGCGCAGCCAGGCCAGTGGCCGGGTGGCTCAGCCCGGCCGAAACTAATCCGCCGGGCGCGCGCGCTTCCAGTGCCGCCCGCATCTCATCCACGATCCGCCGCACACGGGAGAGCGCGGCGTTCGCCTCGGCCGGATAAAGCACGACCAGCACATCCACGTGCGCGCCCGCCGCACCGGAGATTTGCCGCCGCGCCAGTTCGTCGCGCGCCAGCGTCAAGAACGAATCGAGCGGAATATGCGCGCCCTGCGGCGTCATCGCCCGAAAGACGGCTGCCACGTACGGGGCCTGCGGGTTGAAGCCGGCTTGCTGCGCCCGCGCCAGAATCCGTTCATCATCGCCCGGCCTGCCGCTCAGCCACATCTGCACCCAGTCACCGCGCGTCTGCTCGACGGCAAAGGCAATCGCCTTGAGCTTGGCGAGTTCAATGGCGCATACATCTGCGCCATAAGCCAGCACCAGCCGGTCGAACTCCTCCAGTTCAGCGCCGTTCTCAATCAGCGACAGGTAACCCGCCACGCGCTTCTCGACTTTCAGCACCGTCGTGAAGCCGAGCGGGCTGCGCACAATCGCTCCATCTTGAGTGGGCGCTTCGCGGGCCAGCCAGTTCTGGAACGCGCCAAAAGGCAGGCCCGGCACCATTCCACGCGCGGCACTGCTCCCACCCCGCTGCGCTATGCCCGGCTGTACCTGCGCCATCAACACGCCAGCATCATCATGGGCCGCAATTGGCCGTGCCGTCGCCCGCGACAGGACTTGCAGCAGGCTGTTCAGATCGCGGTTTTCGGCGGCCTGACGAGCAAGCTGGCGCTGAATCTCCATCGCCCGCTGCGCCATTTGCGCCTTCTGGTTGATGATGAGCGTGTTGACCGCACGTTCAATTCGCGTCAGGCTGTTGTCGGCGGGAAGCGAAAGCAGCGCCACACCGCACTCGGCGGCGGTTTCAATGGACGCCCCGCTGATTGTCCCCTGCGCCGCGACCGCGGCCACGCCTGCCTCGGCCAGCGCCCGCACCACATCGGCCAGCGAGATGCGGCTGTCGAAGGTACGCAGTACATCCATCGAAACGAGCGCCAGCTCGCCGCCATACAACTCCGGGAAGGCCGGCGGCTGGGCGCGCACCGTCACCGCGTAGGTGACGCTCACGCCCGGCGTACCAGACACCAGCGACGTACCCAGCGGTAGCGCGAACTGCAGAAGGGCTTGCAGCGTGACAGGGGTCGAGTCAGACATGGGTTGCCGGGTGCTCGGGCCGCGTATATGCAGCGTGAGTATAGCAGAGCGCCCCACGCCCGCGCCGAGTCCGAATTGAGAAAACAGCCAGGGCGCGCCCGCATACCGGAACGCGCCCTGTTATTTCGGCGTTGCGTTGAGGCTCAGGACTTCTGGTTCAGGCGGCGCACAGCGACCGTCAGAGTCTCCCCTTCGATGGACGTATCTTTCTTCGGGTCGCCCGACGGATCAGGGCCAAACGTTGCGCTGGTGAACCCGTCCGCCCCGCTCCCTGCTTCGACCTCATCGGCCAGCGTTTCCGCGCCGATATATGCCGCGTGCGCCGCAATTGCCGCCGCCAGCTTGCCGCTCGCCTCGTAACGCAGCGCGATATGGTCAGCGATGTCGAAATCGGCGTCTTTGCGCAGCGTTTGTACGCGGCGCACGACTTCGCGGGCCAGCCCCTCGGCGATCAACGCGTCATCGAGCGCCGTATTGAGCGCCGCCAGATAGCCGCCCTCCTCAGCGATGGCAAAGTCAGCTGCCGCAGTCCGCTTGACTTCGACCTCTTCAGGCGTCACCTCGAAGGCTTGCCCGTCCGCTTCCACCGTCACGTTCTCGCCGCGCAGCAGGGCTTCAGCCCAGCCGCGCACAGCCGCCGCGTCGCTTTCGCGCAGCAGCTTCTGCACGCGCGGGAAGTCCTTGCCGAATTTCTTGCCTAACGCCTGCGGCAGCGGGTTCAGCTTGTACTCGACGACTGCGCCAGCATCGGCCAGCACGCTCACCGCCTTGACGTTCAACTCGCTTTCGATCAGGCTGGCGAGCCGCGCCACCGCCTCGGCTTCAGCAGGTTCACGCACGGCGAAACGGGCTTCGGCCAGCGGCTGGCGTACGCCGATATTGACCGTCTCGCGGGCGGCTCGCCCGAGGCTGACCAACCGCTGCACCAGGCGCATTTCGGCAATCCGCGCCTCGTCAATCAGGGCGGCATCTGCTTCCGGCCAGCGCGCCAGATGAACGCTCGTCAC
>JAEURB010000486.1 GCA_016788435.1 Anaerolineae bacterium
GCCGCCCACATGGACGAAATCGCGCTCATGGTCAGCGGCCTGCTGGACGGCTTCATCGTGGTCAATCGCGTGGGCGGCATAGATGCCCGTGTGCTGCCTGCCCAGCCGGTGCTGGTGCATGGCCGCCGCCCGCTACCTGGCGTCGTCACGTCCCGGCCGCCGCACCTGCTCACACCCGCCGCCCGCGCAAAGTACACGCCTGTGGATGAACTGCTGATTGATGTCGGCCTGCCGCCGGAAGAAGTCGGGTCGCTGGTGCGTATTGGCGACCTCGTAACGCTCGACGTGCCGATGCTCGAACTGCTCGGCACGAAGGTGGCCGGCAAGGCGATGGACGACCGCGCCTGCGTGGCCGCTGTCACGTATTGCCTCCACGAGCTGCAGGGGATGCACCACAGTTGGGATGTCGTCGCGGTCGCCACGGTGCAGGAAGAGCGCGGCCTGATGGGAGCGAAAACGTCTGCCCATGCCGTAGCGCCCGATATCGCCATCGCGCTCGATGTGACCTTCGCGCCGCAGCCCGGCGTGGACGGCGACTCGACCTGCGAGATGGGCGGCGGGCCGGGCTTCGGCGTCGGCCCGAATTTCCACCCGAAGCTGCTGGAGCGCATTCGCGAGACGGCCAGCCAGCACGACATCAAGCTGCAGGATGATGTGCTGCCGGGCAACAGCGGAACCGACGCCTGGGCAATTCAGGTGGCGCTGGAAGGTGTCCCGACGGCGCTGCTCGAAGTGCCGCTGCGTTCGATGCATTCGCCGGTCGAAACGATAGACATCCGCGATATCGAGCGCACCGGGCGGCTGCTGGCACATTTCATCGCCGATCTCGATGCCGGGTTCCTGAGCGCCATCGCCTGGGACGGCGCGCCCGCCGCGGAGGCTTCGTCATGAACGGCCAGTATCTCAGGGAACTGTCGGAAGCCATCGGCATTTCGGGCAAGGAAGACGCCGTACGCGCGCTGGTGCTCAAGGCCATCGAGGGCCACGCGGAACAGATTCGCATTGACCCGATGGGCAGCATCACCGCCTTCAAGCGCGGAACCGGGAACAGCGGCCTGCGCGTAATGGTGGCCGCCCACATGGACGAAGTCGGCTTCATCGTCACCGGCTACGACGGTGATGGCCTGATCCGCTTCACCAGCGTGGGCGGGGTGGATGACCGCATCCTGCCCGGCCTGCGCGTGAAGGTGGGCGATGGCTTGCTTCCCGGCGTGGTGGTGTGGACGCCGATCCACCTGAACAACGACCAGGACGTGGTCAAGATGAAGAGCCTGCGGATTGATATCGGCGCTTCGGGCAAAGACGAGGCGGCCGGCAAAGTTCGCAGGGGTGAACGGATCGCCTTTGACAGCCGCTTCATGGAAGTGGGCGAGGGCGGACGGCTGCTGCGCGGCAAGGCCTTCGATGACCGGGGTGGCTGCTCGCTGCTGATTGACGTGCTGCAGGGCGGCCCGTACCCGGTGGATGTCTCTGCCGCCTTCACGGTGCAGGAGGAGATCGGCCTGCGCGGGGCGCAGGTGGCGGCGCAAACGCTGCGGCCCGACGTGGCCTTCGTACTCGAAGGGACGACTGCTAACGACCTGCCCGATCCGTCGCGGCGGCCGGACGACAGCCGCGAGACGAACCCGACGGCGCGGATGGGGGGCGGCCCGGTGCTGACCATCCTCGACAACAGCCTGATCGTGCCGCCGCACCTGCTGGCCTTCCTGCGCGCGACAGCCGAAGCCGAGGGCATCCCGTACCAGTTCAAGTCGCAGGCCACCGGCGGCACCGACGGCGGCGCGATTCATCAGGCGGCGGGTGGCGCGCAAACGGCCGTCATTTCGCTGCCCTGCCGCTACATTCACAGCCCGGCTGCCTACCTGCTGCGCGAAGATTACGACCATTCCCTGCGGCTGATCCAGGCCGCCCTCCGGTGCCTGACGCCGGAAACGCTGAACCGATAGAGGAAGTTGAAAGTTGAAAGTTCAAAGTTGAAAGGGGTTGGCTGGTAATTTAGGCTTGTCGCCGATCACACCAGCGCCTATTCGACACTGAAATGCCGCTTTCACTTTCAACCTTCAACTTTCAACTTGTTTAACAGGAGCGCCAACCCGTGAAGGACTTGATCAAGAAACTGGTGGAGGCCTGGGGGCCTTCGGGGTACGAGCATCAGGTGCGCGAGCTGATCCGGGCGGAAGTCGCGCCTTACGCCGACGAAATCACGGTTGACCCGTTGGGCAGCCTGATTTGCCGGGTGGGCAGCGGCGGCCGGAAAATCATGCTCGCCGCCCATATGGACGAGATCGGCGTGATGGCGACCTACGTCGAGAAGACGACGGGCTATGTGCGCTTCTCCAGCATCGGCGGATTGATGAATACCGCACTGCTCGGAACGCGCGTGAAATTCGAAAACGGGACGACCGGCGTCATCGGCATGCCCGAATATTTCACCAACGCCCGCACCGCCGCCCCGGCGCTCGACCAGTACTATATTGATGTCAGCGATGGCAGCGGCGCGTCACCCGTCGAGCCGGGGATGCCGGCCGTCTTCTGGCGCGAGATGGAAGCGCGTGGCAGCCGCCTGATCGCCAAGTCTATGGACGACCGCATCGGCTGCGTGGTGGCGATTGAGGCCATGAAGCGCATCAACAAGCAAACGCCGCACGAGCTGTACTTCGTCTTCACCGTGCAGGAAGAAGTCGGCCTGCGCGGCGCACGCCCGGCGGCCTTCAGCGTGCAGCCGGATGTGGCGATTGCGCTGGATGTGACGGTGGCCGGCGACATGATTGGCATTGAGAAGAACGCAGTCACGCTGGGCGGCGGCGCGGCGATCAAGATGCTTGATGTGGGGCTGGTGGTGCCGCCCGCCGTGCGCGACTGGATGCGCGAGCGCGCCGAGGCCGATGGCATCCCGCACCAGTTCGAGACGCTCACGCTCGGCTCGACCGACGCGGCGGGTATTCACGTTTCGCGCGAGGGCGTGCCAAGCGGCGCAATCTCAATCCCGTGCCGTTTCGTCCATACCGTGAGTGAGACGGTGGAAACCAGCGATCTCGAAGCCTGCGTGGCCCTGCTGCACGGGCTGCTGACCAACCCGCTGCCGCAGGGGCTGTAGGCAGGGAAGTTACGAGTTACGAGTTGAGAGTTGAAAGAGAAGGGCGCGGCCGTATAGACCGCGCCCTTTGCATTGCTTGCGTTTCACATCTCGCCTACGTCTGGTCTATCGTTGCCCAGGCCTTGGCGGCGTAATCGCGGGCCGTGCCGGCGGCCGGGTTGAGTTCCAGCCCTGGCATGGCCTCGCGCTCGTCCTCAATCCGCTCCTGAAGCTGCTTCAGGTCGTGGTCGTGCGGGTCGTATTGAAGCGCGGCGTTGACCAGCAGTTCAGCGATGGCCAGATGGCGCGGGCTTTCAACCAGCAGGCGGCACAGCTCGACGGTTGTCGCGATGACCGCCCCGGCGTCGTCTTCCGAGTAGGCGAGGTGCAGCGCCTGCCGGTAACGCGTGACGGCCGGGCCAAGCTGGTTATTCTGCACCAGCGCGTAGGCCAGATTGCTCAGTTCGAGCAGGGCTTCAGGGTCATCTTCGGTCTCGCGGGCGATTTGCACGGCCTGGGTGAAATGCTCAATCGCTTCCGGCCAGCGATTCTGTTCCGAGTAGGCGGTGCCGATACCGCCCAGCGCTCGCCCCTCATAATCACGGCGGCCTTCGGCGCGGAACAATTCGAGCACGCTCTGCCAGGTCACGAGCGCCTCGGCAACGTCCCCCTCATCCAGTTGCGCATAGCCCAGCTTGAACTGGAGAACGCCTTCCGCGCGCCGGTCACCTTTGGCGCGAACGATGGCCAGCGCCTGCTCGTAGGCGGTGACGGCTTCGCCGCCTTCGCCCAACTGCTGACGCGCATCGCCCAGGAAGCCCAGCAGCCGCGCCTTGTTGTGATCGTCGCCGCTGTCATCGGCCAGCTTGATACCCCGGCCGGCATAGCTAACGGCGGCCTGTGCATTTTCGCTGCGCGCCGCCACGCGGGCCATCGCTTCAAGCAGGCTGAGTTGGGTGGGCGTGTCGCCGCCGCTTTCGGACAGGGCCAGGGCTTCGGCGTACGACTTGAGCGCCTCCTCGGCGTCTCCGGCCTGCTCGCTGGCGCGGCCTTCGGCGATCAAGGCCTCCACCTGCTGGCGGCGCTCGGCCGAAAGCGGGCGGGCTGGCGCATCAAACGGGATCGGGGCCGGGGATTCGTCCGCCTCGTCTTCATCCTCGTCGTCAGGTTCGGCTTCGTCCGCCTCGTCAGCCTCACCCACTGCATCCTCATCGCCTTCGGTGAGGTCGAGATCTTCGTCGTCGTCCAGCGCCTCCTCGTCCGCTTCCTCGTCCCCGGCCACCAGGTCAGTCGGGGCGGGCCGGGCGGGCGGCGGGCTGTAGGCCGGAAAGGCGCTGGTTGAACTGGACGACAGGCGGCGCAGCAGCAGCAGTTCGTATACATAGCCGCGCTCGCGCACGAAGGTTCCCGCCTGCATCAGGGCGGCGGCCAGCTGGGCGGCCGTATCGCGGTCGCCTTCTTCGGCCGCCCAACTGGCGGTAGCGAGGAACAGG
The DNA here is from genome assembly GCA_016788435.1 of Anaerolineae bacterium. Classification (GTDB taxonomy): domain Bacteria; phylum Chloroflexota; class Anaerolineae; order Aggregatilineales; family Phototrophicaceae; genus Flexifilum. Next base: position 4,570 of record JAEURB010000486.1, read on the forward strand.
TTCATCTCGGCCGCCAGCGCGTTTTGCCCGCGCGAACCCTGCGCGCTGTGCTGCTTGGCGTACTGCAGCACCGACGCGGCCACTTTCCGGCGCATGGTGTCGAGCTGGTTCTTGCTCTTGAGCGCGGTCGTCATCAGCACGCGGGTGGTGGAATGAATGCGGTAAGCGGGCTGGCCGTTCCGCATGACCGACTCGATCAGCCCGCGCGCCGTAAGCTGGTCGAGGATGCCGCGCGTGACATCAGCCTGCGCCCCAACCAGCAACTGGATCATGCCGAGCGTGGCCGAGCCAGTAAATATCGAACCAAGCAGCATCAACACGCCTTGCTGAACCTGCGGCAGCATACCGAAGGCGGTGGTGATGGCGAGGATTGGCGCGCTGATATTGCCATCTGGCTGCTGCAGCTTGTCCTGAAAGGCCTTCGGCGCGAGTTTTCCTTCGCGCACAGCCGCCGCCGCAACGGTTAATGCCAGCGGCGTATAGTTGAGCACCGAGGCTAACATGCCGATCTCGCCGTCGAGGTCGAGCGAATCGATACCCGCCACCTGCTTGAAGAGCGTGACGGCCTGATCGGGTTCCAGCTTACCTAGGCGGATGGACAGCCACTCGCCCGTGAACTCCTGATCGTTGAGGAGCAGCACCGGCAGATCCGGGGCGCAGCGCCGGATGAACTCGGCCGTCGCCTCGGGGTTGAGCAGCCCGTCGAGCACGATGAGCGGCTTGCCATCCTGCAGGGCGGCAGCGACCGCGCTTTCGGCGTTGAGAGGGCTTTCGGTGGTGATGGCTTCGGCCACGCGCAGCGCGCGCCCGGTTCGCACGATCAGTTCGGAAACGGTATCGCTGTCGCAGACGAGGTACAACACGCCGCCCGGTTGCTCGGTGTAGGCGCTGGCCAGCGTCGCGGCGAGGGCGCTTTTGCCAACGCCGGCCGGGCCGTGGACAAGCACCGCTTTCGAGTCCTTGATCTGGGCGTAGATGCGGGCGAGCGTGATATCCCGGCCGATCAGTTTAACCGGGGGTGGAACCGGTAAATGCCTGGCTTCGTGCGCCGGCGCTTCGAGGGGGGTGAACTCAGCCATAGTCGTCACTCGTTCTGGCCCGAGGTGCGCTTGGGGAAAAGTATGTTTTCAGTATAGCGCGTCAAACGAAGGAGGCGCAATCATTCGCGGTGTCGGGGGCAGGGCAAACGCGCCAAAGTCAGCACAAACGCGCCAAAGTCAGCACAAAGGCGCAAAGACACACAGGCACAGGAACCGATAGAAACCCGGCCCTCAAACGCCCGGAGTACGGCCACTCATGGGAACTGCGGTTCACCGGGGCCGGTTCTGATGCTTTTTCGCTGGCGGAATGAGAAGAAACTTCAGACTGAAGGGGGTCTGGGAATCAAAAACGGGCGAGGGGAGCCTCGCCCGTTGGCATATTGGGTGATGCAGCTGGCTTACGACTCGGGCGGCGGCACGGGCAGATCGTCCACCGCCGTGTCTTTCCACTTCGCGCCCTCTTCGACCAGCAGGATCGGGATGCCGTGGCGAATTGGGTACTTGTAGCCGCTGTCGGAGCTCACCAGCCATGAAGAATCGCGCACCAGTTCCAGCTTGCCGGGGTCAGCGCCTTTATTGGTGTAGTGCACGGCCACCGGGCAGCGCAGGATATCAAGCATTGAGGCGTCAAAAGCGGGGCTGATGTCGGACATGCTGGTTTCCCATCTTCACGCGGACTGGATGCGAATCAGTATAACCGCCTCGCGCCGGGCGCGTCAATCGGAGTCGGGTGCGTTTTCGGCGGGTATCTCCCACAGATGCAGCCAGTTGTCGCCGCCGCCGCTGATCAGGAAATCGCCCTGCGGGCGGAAGGCCAGCGTCAGGACGGGCTTCTGGTGCGCGCCTTCGCGTTCGCCCAGCAGCGCAAGCGTCCCCGCATCCCACAAGCGCAGCGCCCCGTCGCGCCCGCCTGTGGTCAGCACGCTGCCATCCGGCGAATAGTCGAGCGTATCGAAGCCGGGCGCGTGGGCTTCCGCCTCATGGGCAAGTACCCCGTCTGCGCAGTTCCAAAGCCGCAGCACGCCATCCGAGCAGGCGGTAGCGACCTGTGAACCGCCGGGGTTGAATGCCAGCCAGCGCACCCACGCGCCGTGCTCCAGCGTGTGCTGGTGGATGCCGGTCGTCGCGCTGAACAGGCGCACCGTCCCGTCCCAACTGCCGGTAGCGATCAGTGCGCCATCGGGCGAGTAGGCGATGCGCGAGATTTCCTTGCTGTGCCCGGTCAGCTTCATGAAGCGGCCAGAGTTCAGGTCAATCTGCATGGCATTGCCGTATGAGTCGCCGCTGGCGATGACCCAGCGCGAGGGGTGGAAGCCAACAGCCGATACCGCGCCCTTGTGCGGCTGAAAGGGCATGGTTTGATCACGCTTCCACGTTTCGGTGTCCCACAGGCGGATTTGCCCGTCGTGGCCAGCGGTGGCGGCCAGCGGCCCGAGTGAACTGGCGGCCACGGCCCGCATCGGCGCTTCGGTGGCGAAAACGTGGTCTGGCCGCGCGTCAAAGCCGCCTTGCCATACCGACAGCCCGCTGCCGTGCGCGACGAGCATTGTTTGGCCCTCGTTGGCCCAGGCAGCGCGTTTGATGAAGGCGCAGCGGGCGCTCATGCCGGGGGCAAGCCGGGCGGCGCTGGCGGCTGTAATCGGGGTCATCGGGCCTGTCTCTCGTGGTTGATCGGGCGCAGCGCCATTGTAATAGGGCGGTTGAGCAAGTTCAAAGCCGGGGCAGGCAGGTATAATGGTCCGCCATGCGTATCGCCTTGAATGCCCACCTGTTCGCCGGTTCGGCGGGTTTCCGCAGCGCGGGAATCCACCACTACATTCAGCAATTGCTCGTTCACCTGCCGGCGGCTGTGCCTGAGGACTGGCAGCTGACGGCGCTGGTTGGCGCGCAGGCGGCTGCTGATTTCCCCGGCGTCGATCTGCGCCAGTCGCGCTGGAATACCGAACCGGCGCTGCGGCGCATCGCCTGGGAGCAGATCGTTCAGCCGTGGGCGCTGCGCGGGTTCGGCGGCTATCATGCGCTGGCCAATGTTGGGCCGCTGCTCGGCGCACCGCCCACCGTGGTCACAGTACACGACCTCAGTTTCATCCACACGCCCGAGCGCGTGCCTTTGCTGCGCCGCGTCTACCTGCGCTGGCTGACGGCGTTCACGTGCCGCCGGGCGCGCATCGTGCTTGGCGTGTCGCCGGCGACGGCCGATGATGTGCGCGCTACGTTCGGGGTTCCGGCAGCGCGTATTGCGGTCGCGCCGCACGGCGTGGATCACACGCGTTTTCACCCGCTGCCCCGGGCTGAAGTGGAGGCTTTTCGTGCTGCGCACGGCCTGCCGCCGCGCTTCTGGCTGTTCATCGGCACGCTCGAGCCGCGCAAGAACCTGGTCACGCTTCTCGAAGCGTACGCCACGCTAACGCCCACCGAGCGGCTGCCGCTGGTGCTGGCGGGCGGCAAGGGCTGGGATTTCGCGCCGATTCTCGAAGCGGTCGAGCGATTGAAGCTGAACGAGCCGGTGATTTTCCCCGGCTATCTTCCGCAGGAGGGCCTGCCGCTTTGGTACAATAGCGCCGAAGCCTTTATCTATCCGTCGGTCTTTGAGGGATTCGGGATGCCCGTGCTGGAAGCGATGGCCTGCGGTACTCCCGTGGCAGTCTCGAACATCCCGGCGCTGGCCGAGGTGGCAGGGCGGGCGGGACTGTGCGTTCCCCCGCTGGATGTCAACCTCTGGGCGAACACCCTGCGCCGGATCGGGCAGGATGAGGGCTGGCGGCGCAGCGCGGCCGAAGCCGGATTAGCCGAGGCAAGCCGCTTTACCTGGGCCGAAACCGCCCGGCACACGGCCGCCGCCTATCTTCGAGCATTCAATGGCTGATTCTTCCCCCGTCCCGCGCCGCACAACGGGCGAACTGGAACCCACCTGGCTGCTGCCGGTGGTGGATGCCGTCATCGCGCTGATGTCGTGGCTGCTGGCGTATATCGTGCGCTACCAGCTGCAGATTCTGCGCCCGGTCAACGAACCGAACGCAGCGCCGTTCCCGCCCTACATCCCCTATGCGGTGGTCTTTGCGCTGTTCGTGTGGGTTGGGCTGCGCGGGGCAGGGCTGTACAAGTTCAGCCGCACGCGCACTTTCACCGAAGAACTGTTCAGTATCGTCGGTACCGTGGCCGGCGCGGCCGTCTTCCTGATGGCGATCAGCTTTGTGCTGCAGCCGTTGGTCTTCAGCCGTCTCATGCTGATCTACGTGGCGGGCATTGCCGTCATCCTGCTGGCGCTGGCGCGCATCGTCCGCCGTCAGATTTACGCCCGGATGCGTTCGCGGGGCGTCGGCGTCGAGCGCGTGCTGGTGGTCGGCGCGGGCGACGTCGGCCTGTCGGTGCTGCGCACACTGCTGGCGCGTAAGGACTTCGGCTATCAGGTTGTGGGCTATTTGGACGACAACCCGGATCGCGGCAGTGTGGACCTGGGCCGGGTGCGCGGGCTGGGCGACACCGGCCAACTGCGGGCCGTCATCGTGCGCGAGCATGTCGATCACGTGATGATCACACTGCCGTGGTCACGCCACGCGATGATCGTCGAGATGGTGCAGTTGTGCCAGCGCTGGGGCTTGCAGGTGAGCGTGACGCCCGACGTGTTCCAGCTCAATCTGCGCCAGGTGCAAATCGAGAACTTCGACAGTATCCCGCTGCTCCACATCAACGGCCACGAACCGCTGCGCGGTAGCAGCCGCCTCTTCAAGCGCGGGCTGGACTTGTTTCTGGTGCTGTTGTTCTTTCCGGTCTGGGGGATTCTGTATGCGGTGGTGGCGGCCGCCATCAAGCTCGACAGCCGGGGGCCGGTTCTCTACAGCGCCCCTCGAGTGGGCGAG